>JAZPZN010000120.1:0-75269 GCA_045544715.1 Oscillospiraceae bacterium
ACAGTATTCTGCCACAGCTTCTCAAACCACATGGGAGACTCTTCTGGCTGGCATACAACGATCATTTCCTGCTTCTCAAACTGGTGAATACGATATACACCTCTCTCCTCGATACCATGTGCACCCTTTTCCTTACGGAAGCAGGGAGAATAGGATGTAAGTGTATGGGGCAGGCTCTCCTCATCAAGGATAGTATCAATGAACTTACCGATCATAGAGTGCTCAGATGTACCGATAAGGTAAAGATCCTCACCCTCTATCTTATACATCATCGCATCCATCTCAGCAAAGCTCATAACGCCTGTTACAACATTACTTCTGATCATGTAAGGAGGAATGCAGTAGGTGAAGCCTCTGTCGATCATGAAATCTCTTGCATAAGAGATCACAGCAGAGTGCAGTCTTGCAATGTCGCCCATGAGATAGTAGAAGCCGTTTCCTGCAACCTTTCTTGCACTGTCGAGGTCAAGACCGTTCAGTCTTTCCATAATCTCAGCATGATAGGGAACCTCAAATGCGGGTGTTACAGGCTCACCGTAACGCTTGATCTCAACATTCTCACTGTCATCCTTACCGATCGGAACAGAGGGATCAATAATGTTAGGGATAGTCATCATAATAGTCTTGATGCGCTCAGCCATCTCGGGTACAGACTTATCAAGCTCTGCCAACTCTTCGGAGTATTCCTTCACCTTAACCTTTGCAGCCTCAGCCTCGTCCTTCATACCCTTTGCCATGAAGCCACCTATTTCCTTTGATGACTTGTTTTTGTCTGCCTGAAGAGATTCCTTGCGCTGCAGTGCCTTGCGGTATTCAGCATCAAGCTCTATTACCTCATCAACGAGGGGGAGCTTGCTGTCCTGATACTTCTTCTTGATGTTTTCCTTTACTACATCGGGGTTTTCTCTCAGAAATTTAATGTCTATCATTGTTTTGTCCTTCCTTTTGATTAATTTTTCATAAAACTCTTGATTATTCCTTCAAGCTGATCTTCACTCTCAAAGGATATTTGCAGGGTATTTGTTTTCTTACCCTCGATAACTTTTACCTTAGTTCCAAGCGCATCTGTCAGGCTTATCTCTACCTCAGTATAGTAATGAGGACGATTCTTAGGCTTTTCAGTCTTTTCAAGCTCCGCATTTGCTTCACGCTTTGCAATGGTTTCAATACCTCTTACGCTTATCTCACCTGCTGCGGCTCTATGTGCTATCTCAGTCATCAGTGCAGTGTCCTTGATAGCCTTCAGTGCCTTGCAATGTCCTGCCGAAAGTGATCCATCAGCCAACAGATCTTTAACACCTTTCGGGAGATTTAGTAAGCCGAGACTGTTTGCTATTGATGATCGTGCCTTTCCAACCGCCTTAGCCAGCTGATCCTGCGTCATACTGTAATTATCCATGAGTTCTTTATAACCCATTGCCTCTTCGATTGGATTAAGATTTTCACGCTGCAGATTTTCTATCAACGCAAACTGCATCACCTGTTCATCGGAGAGATCATCTCTTACGATCACCGGAACCTCTGAAAGACCAGCCATTTTTGAGGCTCTCCAGCGGCGTTCACCTGCAATTATCTGATAATTACCTGTTGGTAATGAACGTACAATGATTGGCTGAAGTATTCCCTGCTCACGTATGGATGCTGCAAGGGATTCCAACGCTTCTCTGTCAAAATTCTTTCTGGGTTGACCTTTGTTAGGCTCTATCTCAGCAAGACGGAGTGTGGAAACACCGCTTTCATCGTAAGTGTTATCATTGAACATATCATCGAAGCTTGTGTTTATACGTTTTTTACTCGCCATTACTCTTTTCCCACTCCTTACACTTTTCTAATATTTCCTTGGAAAGCCGCTTATAAGCATCGCCACCCTTAGAATTTTTATCATAGTATATGATAGGCTCACCATGACTTTGTGCCTCTGTTATGCGCACATTTCTCGGAATCTCTGTCTTGAATATGATATCAGACGGGAAGCTGCGCTTCAAATCACGCATTATCTCATTGCTTGCAAGCAATCGTCTGTCCAACATAGTGAATACTATTCCCATCATCTGCAGTTCTTTATTTGCTGCACGCTTAACCTTTTTGATGGTCTGTACGAGCTGTGCAAGACCTTCCAATGCAAAAGGCTCACATACCATCGGTACAATTATCCTGTCGCATGCTACAAGCGCATTTATTGCCAGCACTCCCAGTGAGGGCAAACAATCTACGATAACTATATCATAGTCATCCTTTATCTGAACGATGACCTTACGCAGCTGATGATTACGCTGCTCAACATCTGCCAACTTCAGTTCAGCCTCACATAGCTGATTTGTTGCAGGCATGATGCTTACATTTTTGTATCTCGTGGTGATTATTGCATCCTCAGGTCGGCTTTCACCCATTATCACATCGTATGTAGTCACATCAAGCGTTTTTTTCTTTATACCATAACCTGTTGTGGCATTTCCCTGTGGGTCAAAATCGATAATCAACACCTTTTTACCCATCGAACCGAGTCCTGCCGCCACATTTACTGCTGTAGTTGTCTTACCTACTCCGCCCTTCTGGTTGACTATGCCTATAACTATACTCAAAACCTTTCCCCCTTTATCCAGTATTTTATATTAATAGTATATCACACTTCATATAAAAAATAAAGTCTTTTTTAAAAAATTGTTCCACGTGGAACAATTTTCGACATAACTTACCGAAATGTTCCACGTGGAACAATTATGCTTAGTAAAAACGACATCAAACGATTTCAGCCATTTCTAAGTCTGGCGAAACAGGCACACGGATCGTATATTCAAAGTATCCATCAACCTTTTTTGTTGCGGTTTCACATATAATGTTAGCCTCTTTCATGCGCTTTACAACTGAATTAATACTGTTGAGATATAATCTTGGAATCGGCAATGAAAAATTAAACTTTTTAGTTTTTTTGGAAGTAACCTGCTGCGATGACGAAGCAAACTCTTCAACGAGCTGTTCAGCCTGCAGCTGATTCAAATGCTGTGTTACTATTTTGTTGAGGCAGCACATACGCTGCTTTGTATCAGTTATTCTTAATAAATCTCTCGCCTGACGCTCTGAGATATTTCCTTCAGAGAGTAATTTTCTCTCTTCTTCGCTAAATCTCAACAACCTCAGCTTATTAGCTATTGTTGACTGTGCCTTTCCGAGTCGTCTTGCAGCCGCCTCTTGAGTTAAGCCAAAAACAACAATGAGCTTTTCAATTGCAAGGGCTTCCTCAAAATATGTAAGATCACTACGCTGAATATTTTCGATTATCGCAAGCACTGCTGATTGTTCAATATCCACATCCATCACTATGCAAGGAACTTCAGTCAAACCAGCCAATTTTGCAGCTCGTGTTCTCCTCTCACCGCTAATGATCTCATAATAAACTCCACTCTTTCTCACACATATTGGCTGGAGGATGCCGTTTTCCTTGATGCTACTTGCCAGTGAACAGAGAGAATCATCATCAAAGCTGCTGCGAGGTTGAGATCTGTTTGGAATGATGCTCTCAATATCAATCGCTACTACTTTTTGAAGTGTTGTTTCCTTAGGTTTGAATAAAGATGTCATAACGTTTTCCTTTCTCAGATGTCTTTTGTTGAGTTAATTATAACATCAACTGTAAAAAATATCCACAATAAAAAAACGCATTTTCACCCATTTTCAGACATCATCCGACAAAAAAAGCCGCATTAAAGCGGCTTTTTTGCAATATTTGCAGATGAGCGTGGATATTTTGTCGAAGTTTGCGATATTTTTCTTATCAACACAAGCCTTCTGTCATCACCGTTTGGCAACTTGTAATCAGTGATCTTTTCAACTTTTCCACCTAAAAGCTTAATTGCACTCTCAGCCGCCGTCATATCTTCATTAACAGACTTCAGTGCTATAAATAAACCATTCAATTTCACAAAAGGCATACAATATTCTGAAAGTACAGGCATAGATGCTACTGCCCTTGCAGTTGAAAAATCATAAATCTCACGCTGTTTTCTTCCCAATTCTTCGCTTCGTGCATGGATGACTGTTGCTTTTACTCCGATCTTTTCGCACGCTTTTTCTAGGTAAACACACCTTTTCTGCAAGCTGTCACATAGAGTTCCCCTTAAATCTGGACGGTATATAAGCAGCGGCAGCGAAGGAAATCCTGCACCTGTGCCAACATCGATAAAGCTTGATCCTTCAGCAATATCAACCATTGTAAAAGGCATGACACTATCAATAAAATGCTTCATCACTACATCTTCAAAATGTGTTATTGCTGTAAGATTAACATTTTTATTATACTCAACCATAAAATCGCATAGATCTATGTACTGCTGTGCTTGAAATTCATTAATTCCGATTGAAGCAGAAGCAAAAGTATCAACTACATATTTTATTCTGTCCATTATCGCTCCCCCTTTCCTGCAAGCCAAATCAGCAAAACAGATACATCAGCAGGATTTACACCTGATATTCTACCTGCTTGACCAACATTCAGAGGCTTAAATTTGTTAAGCTTCTCCTGTGCTTCAAGACGCAAACCTTTTATTGTTTTATAATCAATATTCTGAGGCAACAACTTACTTTCAAGCTTACGCATCTTATCTATCTGCTCCTGCTGGATACGAATATATCCAGAATACTTCAATTCTATCTCGATCTTATTTACAAGCGAATATTTCAGCTGGGGTCGCTCTGGATCGAACTTTGCCATGCTTTCATAAGATATCTGCGGTCGCTTTAATATTTCAACCATCCTCACACCGTTTGAGATGGGGCTTGTTCCCTTTTCTACAAGCATCGAATTTAGTTCTTCAGAAGGATGTACTACAGTTTTTCCGATACGCTCAAGCTCATCATCTACCTGCCTCTGCTCATCTATGAATCGCTGATATCGCTCATCACTGACAAGACCAACTTCATGACCTATAGGAAGCAATCTTTCTGCAGCATTATCCTGTCTGAGGATCAATCTGTATTCGCTGCGAGAAGTCATCATACGATAAGGCTCTGAGCATCCCTTTGTAACAAGGTCATCTATGAGAGTACCAATATAACTTGAAGCTCTGTCCAAAATGAGAGGAGAACATCCCTCAATCTTTCTTGCTGCATTGATACCTGCTATTATTCCCTGTGCAGCAGCTTCCTCATAGCCACTAGTACAATTGAACTGACCTGCACCATACAATCCGGATATTTTTTTGAACTCAAGAGTGGGTAACAACTCAAGAGGGTCACAGCAATCATACTCTATTGCATAAGCAGGGCGCATGATCTCAACATTTTCAAGGCCCTCTATGGTTCGCAAGAACTTTAACTGTACATCCTCAGGCAGTGACGAGCTCATACCCTGCAGATAGTATTCATCTGTATCAAGTCCCATTGGCTCAACAAAAAGCTGATGTCTCTCTTTATCTGGAAATCTTACGATCTTATCCTCAATACTCGGACAATATCGAGGTCCAACACCCTCAATCCTACCCGAATATAGCGGAGAACGATGCAAATTTTCAAGGATTACCCTGTGAGTATTTTCATTTGTATAAGTCACATAGCATTCGACTTGATTTTCCATTTCGTCGTCATTATCGAACGAAAAAGGCATTATTTGGTCATCACCAAGTTGTTTTTCCATAACATCAAAGTTGATTGAACGCCTATGCACCCTCGCAGGTGTACCGGTCTTAAAACGACGCATAGACAATCCCAACTCTCTCAGACAATCTGTAAGCCCAGTAGATGGCAACACATTGTCGGGTCCGGCTGAATAATTAAGTTCGCCGATGTGGATTTTTCCGTTAAGATATGTTCCTGTTGTGATGATTGCCGCCTTACAAGGATGCACTGCACCAAGCTTTGTGCGAACTGCAATTATCCGTCCCTCCTCAACATCAACAGATACTACCTCTGCCTGTTTTATAAATAGATTTGGAGTGTTCTCCAAGCATTTTTTCATGTAGAGGTGATATTTTGTTCTATCATTTTGCACTCTAAGGCTGTGTATTGCAGGGCCTTTTCCTTTATTAAGAATACGTGACTGTATAAATGTAGCATCAGCCGCTCTGCCCATCTCACCGCCAAGCGAGTCAATCTCACATACTATCTGTCCTTTTGCGGAGCCACCGATACAAGGATTGCACGGCATATTTGCAATGCAATCCAATGATAGAGTAAATATTACAGTTTTCATGCCAAGCCTTGCAGCTGCAAGGGCAGCCTCAACACCTGCATGACCTGCACCTATTACTACAACATCATATTCTTCAAGAGTGTAACTATTGTCACTCATTATTTCCGTTCCTTTCGACACAATTTGTTCCACGTGGAACATTTTCAAAAATCCGCCCGAACCGAAATTCTTGAATTTGGCTCGGGCGGTGAATATTATTGATAATTAATTTTCATCAGAGGTATCATTATCAGAAGTATTCTCTTCAACTTCATCTTCTGCATCATCGATATCCTCGGGATCAGGCTCAACTACCTCATTTTGCTCTGCAGCGAGAGATGCTGCAACATCTTCCTCAGAAGCCTGTTCGATTTCTTCAGTAACCTCATCCTCATCATGTGCAGTTCTGGTGAAGCTTGCAACTCTGCTTTCTTCATCAAGACGCATTACACGGACACCTGCAGCATATCTGCCCATTACACGCATATCATTTGCACGGAAACGAATAATGATACCGTCATTGCTGATAAGAATAACATCATCATCAGGGCCAAGGGTTCTTATGCCACAAACATAGCCCTTTTCATCACTGACAGGATAATTCTTCAGGCCGAATCCACCACGCTTCTGCATACGATAACTGGAGATAGCACAACGTCTGCCCATACCCTTATCTGTAACAGTGAGGATAGTAGCGTTCTCATCAAATATCTTTGTTGCACCAACCACATAATCCTCATCACGCAGCTTGATAGCACGCACACCTCTAGCAGTTCTGCCGAGACTACGGATACCTGTCTCGTCAAAACGGATTCCCATACCGTTGCGTGTAGCAACAAGCACAGTACAGTCACCTTCGGTAATAAATGCAGATGCTATCTCGTCACCCTCAACAAGAGAAATTGCACGCAGACCATTCTTGCGAACATTTTTATATTCACTCAGCTTAGTACGCTTTACAGTACCATTCTTTGTGACGCAAATAAAGTATTTATTATCAGCAAAATCCGTAGTAGTCATCATCGCAGCAACACGCTCATTTTCATTAAGCTGAAGCAGATTTACAATATTAAGTCCCCTGCTCTGACGGCTACCCTCGGGTATCTCATAGCACTTCAAGCGGTACATATTACCCTGATTTGTGATGAACAGAATATTCTCATGCGTAGAGGAAATGAACATATTCTCTACAAAATCCTCATCACGCTGCTTCATACCGCTTACACCCTTACCGCCACGCTTTTGTATGTTATATACCTCTACAGGCTGACGCTTGATGTAACCGATATTTGTATATGTTACAACGCAATCCTCTTCAGGAATAAGATCCTCGATATCTACCTCGCCGCTTACAGGCTCGATGGCTGTTCTTCTGGGATCATTATACTTTTTCTTGATAGCAGTGAGCTCATCACCAATGAGATGCAACAGCTTATTATGGTCAGCCAGCAGCTCAAGCATCTCCTTGATCTGCTCACGCTTTTCGCCAAGCTCGATTTCGACCTTGCTCTTCTCCATACCTGTCAGAGCACCCAAGCGCATCTGCACTATCTGCTCAGCCTGTACTTCTGTAAGAGAGTAAGTATTAGTTTCAAACAGACCTGTCTGAGATACATCGATATCCTTAAATCTCTCAACCAGTCGCTGCTTACCTTCAGGAATAGTCTTACTGCTGCGGAGTATAGCTATGACCTCATCGATAAAGTCGATAGCAATGAGGAATCCTTCAAGGATATGAGCTCTCTCCTGAGCCTTTTCAAGGTCATACTTTGTACGTCTGGTAACTACATCGACCTGGAAATTAAGATAATGCTCCAGCATCTCCTTGAGATTAAGTATCTTAGGCACACCATCTACAAGAGCAAGCATGATAACACCAACAGTGTCCTGCAGCTGCGTATAGGTATAAAGCTTATTAAGCACAACATTCGCATTTGCATCACGCTTCAGCTCAATAACTACACGCATACCATTTCTGTCTGACTCATCACGGATAGCAGAGATACCCTCAATACGCTTATCACGCACCAACTCGCTGATATTTACCAGCATACGGGCTTTATTCACCATATAAGGAATCTCGTCGATAATGATACGGGTATGGGTATTCTCCTCCTCAATATTAGCTCTGCCTCTGAGGATAACCTTTCCACGACCTGTATAATAAGCCGAGCGAATACCACTGTATCCCATGATAATTCCGCCTGTCGGAAAATCAGGACCCTGTATCTTAGTCATGATCTCCTCGATAGATGCCTCAGGATTATCGATCATCAGCAAGATAGCATCAACTACCTCTCCAAGGTTATGGGGAGGGATATTTGTTGCCATACCAACAGCGATACCGTTACTACCATTTACAAGAAGATTAGGGAAACGAGATGGCAGCACTACAGGCTCTAACAGCTTATCATCGTAATTAGTGGTAAAATCTACCACTTTCTTACCTATATCTCGTGTCATCTCCGCTGCCATTTTACCAAGTCTAGCCTCGGTATAACGGTAAGCAGCAGCAGGGTCACCATCGACCGAGCCGAAGTTTCCGTGACCGTCAATCAGCGGATAACGCAGTGAGAAATCCTGCGCAAGACGCACAAGCGCATCATAAACGGAAGCATCACCATGGGGATGATATCTACCCAGCACCTCACCTACAGTGTATGCACACTTACGAAAGGGCTTGTCAGAGGTGTTGCCTGCCTCATCCATTGTATAAATAATTCTTCTGTGCACAGGCTTCAAGCCGTCACGTACATCGGGAAGTGCTCTTGATGTAATTACCGACATCGAATACTCGATGAAGGATTTTCTCATTTCCTTTTCAAGGTCTACATTTATGAGCTTTTCCAAACCGAAATCTATATCCATTTTTCCTCCATATTAGAGAACTCCTACTATCAGCAAAGCTTCTCAGTAAGAAAATCTCTCACAAAGCTCTCCTGCTCTGCTGTAAGGCATCGCTTAGGGAAGCAGTAAATCTGTCGTCTGTTGAAGATAAGCAGCAGACTTTCATCATTTTCTATAAAATTAAGAAGGTCAGTTTCAAAGATAAATGTACTCTTCAAAGGTGAAATTATCTCCTCATCAGCTTCCTCATCTATCTTCACTGCTACCTCATTTTCCTTAGGCTTGATGATAGTTTCAAGCTCTATCCTATCGTTATAAAATGAAGCAGTGTATTCCTCGGGATTCATATCTTTCAATGCCTCAAGGGTCTTTTTGCGGGTACGCTTTTTATCAGTGATGCTTAAAAACAATCCTCCACCACAGAATATAAGTGCACCATAAGCAAGTAAAGATGTAGGATCAAGAAATATTGCAACGATAACAGCAACTGTAAGTATAGCGTAAGCAGCTATCATAATTGCACCTTTTTTTCCTGCAAATTTACTCTGAAACGACTTCATAGCGCCGTCGATCTCTTCAAGAGAATTATCATAACTGAAGCTTATCAATGATTTTTCCTTGCTTTCAGCATTCAATCCACCCAGATCAGGTATTAATCCCATTGATTTGTCACTCCTTAAAAGTGCTTAGATATCAAGATTAACAGCATATTTTGCATTCTGCTCGATGAATTCACGGCGAGGCTCTACCTTATCACCCATGAGTATAGTCATTATCTCATCGGCCCTTGCTGCGTCCTCAACGCTTACACGGAGCATTGTACGAGTTTCAGGATTCATGGTAGTTTCCCAAAGCTGCTCGGGGTCCATCTCACCAAGACCTTTGTAACGCTGTACATCGATCTTACCATTGCCATTCTCGCCCGAAAGCTCCTCAATATACTGATCTCTCTCCTCATCGGAGAATGCATATCTTACCTGCTTTCCTCTTGCCACCTTGAACAGAGGAGGCTGCGCAATATATACATGACCCTCCTCCAGAAGAGGCTTCATAAAACGGAAGAAGAATGTAAGCATAAGCGTACGGATATGCGCACCGTCAACGTCGGCATCCGCCATTATAACAACTCTGCCATAGCGCAGCTTTGTGATGTCGAAATCCTCCGCAATACCTGTACCAAGTGCCTTAACAACTGGCAGCAGCTTATCGTTGTTGTATACCTTGTCAGCCCTTGCCTTTTCAACGTTAAGCATCTTGCCCCACAGGGACAGGATGGCCTGAAAACGTCTGTCACGACCACTCTTAGCAGAGCCGCCCGCAGAGTCACCCTCTACGATGTATATCTCGGTCTTTGTAGGGTCGCTCTCAGAGCAGTCGGCAAGCTTGCCTGGCAGACCGTTGCTATCCATTACACTCTTGCGCTTAGCCTCCATAGCCTTCTTTGCGGCATCACGGGCAGCTTGAGAGTTGATAGCCTTATTCATGATTATCTGAGCAGTCTCGGGATGCTCCTCAAAATAATATGTTAGCTGCTCAGTTGCAATCTTATAAACTATAGGCTGAACCTCAGGATTACCAAGCTTACCCTTTGTCTGTCCTTCAAACTCACACTCAGGAAGCTTAACAGATATGATAGCATTGATAGCTTCTCTTATAGCCTCGCCGCTAAAGCCTGTGAAGGGTTTTTCTTCCTCTTTCTTCTTGGCGTTTTTCTTTACCTTGTTTTTCTCGTTTGCTTCTTTATAAGCCTTAGCATAATCATTAATTACCTTACTGAGAGCTCTCTTTAAACCAAGCTCATGAGTACCGCCCTCACCAGTGTGGATGTTATTAGCAAAGCTACGGAATACCTCACTGTTGAAGTCGTTGGTATACTGGAATGCAATCTCAACATTGATGCCATCCATATCACCTGTAAGATATATAACATCGGGATGTAGCGTTTCAGCACCACGCTTTTTATTGAGCCATTCAATATAGCTCATGATACCGCCTTCATACTGCATCACTTCAACCACAGGATTTTCTTCATCTCGCAGGTCAGATAAATTTATCTTAAGACCTGCATTAAGAAATGCCTTTTCACGCAGTCTTTCCTGCAGGGTCGTATAATTGAATTCGGTAGTATGGAATATCTCACCGTCAGGCTTAAATGTTACCTGAGTACCTGTGAGGTCAGTATCTCCGATTATCTTGATTTGTTCATTATATTCGCCACGATCAAAGTGCTGGAAATGAATATTTTTACCATCGTGTATCTCTACCTCTAACCATTCGGAGAGTGCATTTACAACAGAAGCACCTACACCATGCAGACCGCCTGCTACCTTGTATCCGCCGCCACCAAACTTACCGCCTGCGTGCAGCACAGTGAAAACGATAGTTGCAGCAGAAATACCCTCTGCATGATTAATAGCAGTAGGGATACCACGACCGTTATCCTTTACCCTGATAACATTATTAGGCAGGATAGCCACGTCGATCTCATTACAATAGCCTGCCAGTGCCTCATCGATAGAGTTGTCCACTATCTCATATACGAGATGGTGCAGACCACCCTCACCTGAGGAGCCAACGTACATACCAGGACGCTTTCTTACAGCTTCAAGACCTTTTAAGACCTGAATATCATCGGCGCCGTAGCTGACCTCCTGATTTTCCTGGAGCTTTTCGTTTTCTGCCATATATACCCTCCAAAAATAAACAAAACAGGCAAGGAGAGATGCGCCATTTTACAGCACACATCACTGCGCCCTGCCCGACCTATAAACTATATTTTTCATAGGCAAATCCATCGATTTGCAATATTACCCTATATTAATAATAGTATACCATAAAACAGTAACAATTGCAAGTGAAAATGCGGTTTTTTGTCTATTTTGACATTCATTTTTTCGTCATTTTTTCAATATAGTAAATCATTAAATTTTTAGTAAAATAATGCAACTTTTTGATCCTGTTAGCGGTTTTATATATGAAAGCTTTTTTACATATTACAATACAAAAAGGAGGTATATATCATGAAAAAAGCTTTATCGCTAACAATGGCAGCCGCTGTGATGCTTTCATGTTCATTAAACACCGCTGCTATCAACACTGAAGAGCCTGTAAGTGTTCCTATTGATACAGCAGCTTCAAGTGTAAATACTGACGATGCAATTAACAATGCAAAGCTTGCAATATCCCTTGAGAAAGTAAAGACTCGTCTTACTATTCCCGAGGAGCTGTCCGAATTCAGCTATGATACCTATAATGATGGAATAAGTGATATCTACAATTTCTACTGGAGCACTGAAAACAGCGCAGAGGAGTACAAGTATATTTCTGCAACCATAAACAGAAATGTTATTACATCCTACAATTCGATGCTTTATGATTATTACACTTGCGACAGTGCCCTTGCAAAGCTCTCTGCTGACGAGCTTTACACAAAAGCAAAGGAAGCTGTAAGTATGCTAAATCCTTCAGTTTGCAGCAATATCGTCATTGATACTGACAGTCTTAATATTTCCACTACCAATGATCGTGCAACATTTTCTATATATAGGATAAAAAATGGAGTTCCCGTTAAAAATGACAGGGGCAGGATCGTTATCAGTAAAACTACTGGCGAACTTCTCAGCTTTAATATCAACTGGCATATTACCGCAGCTTTCAAAAAAACTGATAAAGCGATGTCTTTAGAGGATGCAAAGCAGAAATATGCTGAAATGATCGGAATATACCCAATATACGAGCTTGAATATGACTTTAAAAAGGACGAATACATATCCTCTATTGTATATCAGCAGAGCGACTATGGCGAGATAAACGCATTTACAGGCAAAAAGAGCAATTTTGTTACCGATGGATATTATGGTGATATGGAAGAGGACTCTGCCGTTGAAGAACCCGAAGCAGGTGGAATAACGAATGGATCTATCTTCACAGAAGCTGAACTCGCCGAAATCAATAAAGATCTCCCCTATGCAAACGAAGAAAAGATAAGAGATATCCTTGAAGACAGCAAATATCTTATCATAAACGATGAAATGATGCTTGAAAACTCCAATCTCCGCAAGGAAACAAAGGGTAAGACCGACAGATATTACTATACCGCCAATTTTACTTCTGCAAAATATGATGAAGATAATTATTGGATCAAGCAGTATGAAAATACTGATATCACCCTTGATGCAGAAACCGGTGAGATAATCAGCTATCACTATTATGATAATCATTCAAACAGTGAGGCTCTCTCAATTGATGAAAATGCCGCAAAGACCACCGCAGCAGCTATAGCAAAAGAGTTTGCAGGTGACAAACTGACAGAATACGGTGAAATGCAGACTGTCGTTAACGAGTATTATTCTTATAACGGCAAAAATCAAACAAAGTATTACAGTGGTACAAGTCACCACTTTGACAGATATGCAAATGATATCAAGGTAAATGGTAATTTCATTAATATTGCACTTGATGCCAATAACAAGCTGACAAGCTACAGGATAAATTATATAGAAGCCGACTTCATATCCCCCAATAAGATGCTCACTGCCGACGAGATAATGGATATCTACTGGGAGAATAATGATCTTGACCTTTACTATCTTGCAGCAACTACAAATAAATTGACAAAGACAGTGCTTGTATACGGCACAGATTCTACGATATATTGTGACGCTTTTACGGGCGAGCAAAAATATAATTGGGATAACATAGATACAGACCTCAGCGGAATAAAGACCGCATCCATCAAAGAAAAAGCACAGATACTCGTAAACCACGGCTTTATAATAGGCACTGGCAAATTCAGCGAAAACGATGCAGTATCTGAAAATGAGCTTTATATGATGCTCAACTTCTATCGCTACTACCCGACCTCTGAGAATGGAGCAGATAAAAAGCTAACCAGAGGCGAGGCAATGATAATCATCACCAAAAGTGCCTGCGGTGATGATATACCCTCTCTCAAGGGAATTTTCAAATCTCCCTACAGTGATGTAAGAGACGATGATGAAAATGTAGGCTACTATGCCATAGCTTATGCCTTGACAGGGTCAACTGCTAAAAAGCTGAACGCATCCGAGCTTTTCACCTACGGCGAAATGATCGAGCTTGTTTACAATATGCTGGCTAACAATTAAATCAACCATCCTCACATTCCCCCAATATAGAAATCACCCCTCTGAGAAATTCAGTGGGGTGATTTCTTTTATGATATTTTGTTTTGTCCACGCTTGTTTATAGTCTGATTTGAAACATTAGTGATATATGTCTTATCTGTACACACCACAAAAGCCTTTGGCATTTCCTCCGATACATTTGCAACGATGCCTTTTTTCTGACAAGCATTGAGATAATCAGCTGTCATACGGCTTACAGAGCATTCTTCAATATCAAAAATTCCGATAACATCATCACTTCTTACGGTAGTGTCACCGCCAAGATAAAGAAACATAGCTATACCTCCGTAAATGTTCCTTTTTCAGTCACCCAAGTCTTTCCGCTCTTCAGTGCAGAGAGGTCTTCAATATTACAGCAAGTAATAAACACTTGAGATTTTTCGATATTGTTGATAACGAAATTTCTTCTTCCGCTGTCAAGCTCACTCAAAATATCGTCCAGAATAACCACAGGGCAGGTCTTGTTCTTTATACGGATAATTTCCGCTTCGGAGAGTTTAAGTGCCAATGCAGCGCTTCTGAGCTGCCCCTGCGATGCAAATTCTCTCGCAGACATATCATTGATGTAAAAATTAACATCATCACGGTGAACGCCTGTCATAGTATAACGAAGCTTCAGCTCAGCATTTATATTACTCTCCAGCTCTTGAATATATTTCATATACAATTCGTTTTTCTGTTCGAAATTTATACTTTCGGTATTAAAAACTGAGCTGATATATTCCATTTTAAGCTCTTCTGCTCCTTCAGTAAGGCGAGAATATATCTCCGCCGCATACTCTTTCAAAAATGCAAAATATTTCAGCCTGCCATAGGTTACATTGATACCCTCGGTAGCAAGTACATCATTCCATGCAGAAAGCTGAGCAGATACTTCCATCGGATCGGTGTCTATCTTAGCCTTTGATAGTATAAAATTACGTTGTTTTAACCCTTTGTTATATCTTGACAGCTTTTTCAGATGTGTATGTGTCTGCATTACCGCAACATCATCAAGATAATCACGGCGAAGCTCAGGTGCACCCTTGATTAGATTGAGATGCTCAGGTATAAAAACAACATATTTTAACACTCCGTATAATTCCGCAGCATCATTCATCTTTAATCCGTTATAAGTAACTTGAACCTTATTATTACGAACAGTATATTCTATTATATGTTCACGTTCAGTATAATCTTCTTTAAAACAAAGGCGGATAAAAACCTCCGCCTTTTTATCGTCTTCAGGAATATACTGCGAATAACGTGCGTGCTTGAAGCTGCCGCCAAGACAAACAGAAATTGCCTCCATAAGGTTAGTTTTACCCTGTGCATTTTTTCCTACGAACACGTTAAGGCTCGGGTCAAGACAGAGATCAGCCTCTTTTATATTGCGGAAATTCCGAACATAAAGATTTGTTATAATCATTATTCCTCAGTAGGCAGCTCTGCATTTTCATCAAGAACCACCTTATACTTCTTGCCCTTAAATTCAATGTAATCGCCGGGCTTTATTTTCTTGCCCTTCTTAGTACACAGCTCGCCATTTACGTTAAATTCGCCAAGCTCAATCAGAATCTTTGCTCTTGCGCCTGTTTCTGCAAGGCCTGCGAATTTTACAAGCTGGTCAAGCTTGATAAAGGGTGTTACGATTATGATCTCTTCCATTGTATGATCTTCCTTTTCTATTTTTTATTATACATACGAGAAGCCCGCAAATCAGCGGGTTTCTCACGTTGTTCTGTGCCTTTCGGCTGGGAGCTACAGATGCTCACCTTTTCTGATGCGCTCTACCTTCTCCCAGTGATCTATTCATTTAAGATGCATTGGCATTACAAGATGTGTAAAGCTATTGCCCTCCATTGGCTTAACAAATATAGGTGTGTTAGGCTTCATTATTACAAGCTTAACAGAATCAGTATCGCAAGCCTTGACAGCATCCATCATATACTTAGCGTTGATACCAACAGTAATAGACTCTCCGTCATATTTTACAGGTATCCTGTCATTGATAGTACCGAGAGATGTAGAGCAATTCATATAGAGAATGCCCTCTTCCAGCGTGCAACGGATGGGAGTCTTATTTTTGTCATTGAGGATAAGCAGAGTTCTGTCCAGCATATCCAGCATCTCACGAACGTTTATCTCGGCATAATTTGTGCAGGTAACATTAACATGATTCTTATGCTTTACAAACTCGCCATCGATAAGACGGGATATCATCACATAATCATCAACATTGAAGGATATCTGATTTTTGTCAATGCTCATCTCTACCTTCTTATCATCACTATCATCGAGGATATGAATAAGCTCCTCAACAGTTTTGAGAGGTACGATGAAACTAATATCATCGTGCTGATCAATTGGTTCCTCACGGAGAGCTAATCTCACGCCATCACTGGCAACGATACTCAGCACATTATTCTCTACCTCGAATTTGCAGCCCATAAGAGCAGGCTTTGAATCTGTAAGAGATACAGCATACTTAGTCTGTGACAGCATACTCTTCAGCAGCTTCTGAGGAACACTAACGCTCTTCTCAGAAACTATCTGCGGAACATTAGGATACTCATCTGCACTCATACATACAAGCTCAAGCTTTGTATCACGACAGGACAGCGAAGCCTTGTTTGAGCTGTCACACTCAAAAACGATATCGCCTGATGGCATCTTTCTTATAAAATCGCAGGCAAAGCGTGCATTTATTACTATGCTTCCGCTTTCCTCACCTGTTACTACGATACTGGTCTTAATACCTATCTCCAGATTATAGCCTGTTATAGACAGCTCATTTCCTTCGAGCTCAAAAAGGATACCTTCAAGTGCGGGAATAGTGCTTTTGCTAGCAGCAGCCTTTGCGGTAGTCTGTACAGCAGATAATATAATATCCTTGGGACAACTGAATTTCATAAAAATCTCCTTTGCTTTTCGCTGCAATGAACAGCATAATCAAAAAAGCGGAAGCTTCATCGATCATTATCAAAAAGAAATATATTTTAATAATAATAATAAGCATGGTTAAAATGGTGGAAAACACCTTAAACCCTGTTTTTATCTCATTTTTCAGTCAAAAATTATTAACAATAGAGTTGATGAAAGATTCTTAAAAAAGATAAAAACATTTTTAATACTTTTATTTATGTGGAAAACTATACTTAAAGACAGTTGAAAAAATCACATATTAGCCTTTATATTTTTTATAAGATCCTCTATGATAGCCTTGTAGCTGGCATCATTTGCCATAGTATCCTTTACATTCTTTATAGAATATACGATGGTAGAGTGATCTCTGTCGCCAAACTCATGTCCAATGGCTTCATAAGGCATACCTGTTATATCCTGAATTACATAGATAGCAGCCTTTCGAGCGGAGGATATATTTGCAGCACGCTTGGAAGAGCGCATCTCATCAGGCATAACATTGAAAATCTTAGCAACCTCATTGATGATCTTGTCAACAGTAACTGTTACAGGCTGTTGGTCAGCAACTATCTCATTGATAACGTTCTGAGCGGCAACGATAGTAGGCTTGATCTCCTGTAACAGGTAAAGTGCGTGCAGCTTTGTAACAACTCCTTCAATCTGACGGATGTTGGATTTAAGCTTTGTTGCGATAAAATCAACTGTTTCCTCGGGGATTTTGAAGTTATTGAGCAGCTCTGCCTTGCGTTTTATGATAGCCAGACGAGTTTCATACTCAGGAGGGCGCACATCAGCTGCAAGACCTGATGAAAATCGGGTCTGCAGGCGATCAGAGATAGATTTTATCTCCTTAGCGGGGCGGTCAGATGTAAGCACTATCGGCTTATTGAGCTTGTACAGCTCATTAAAGATGTGGAAGAATTTTTCCTCTGTCTGTTCCTTACCGGCGATGAACTGTATATCATCTATAAGTAATACATCAGCATTTCTGTATGTATCATCGAAGCTGCTGGTTGTGTTGTTGGAGATTGCCTTTAGAAATTCATTTGTAAAGGTTTCTGAAGAGGTATAGATGATATTGATGCCTGGATAATTTTGTTTCATCTCATTCTGGATAGCGGAAAGAAGATGGGTCTTTCCAAGTCCCGAATCTCCGTAGATGAACAGAGGATTATACTGCTCATGTTTTTTCTGAGCAACAGCTTTAGCAGCTGCAAATGCAAGGTTGTTTGAAGGACCTATGATAAAGTTATCGAAGGTATATGTCACCTTGCTTTGTTGTACCATGTTGTCGATCTGATTTGAAAGTTCTGTATCCTGCTTCAGATTATCGAATTTTGATTTCATGGTGGGAAGGTTTTCCTTGACCTGTATGATGACCTCAACCTTTACACCAAGTATTTTTTCAAATTCCTTCTCGAGCTTTTGAACATAGATGCCATTGATAGTCTGCTGCTTATATTCCTTATCAGTTGCGAGGTATACTTTACCGTCCTTCATTTCGACGATTGTCATTGAATCCAGCCAAAGGGTACGTGCAGATTCAGCGATATTATACTCTTCAACACAGTTGTCTACTACTTTATTGTAGATATCAGCTATTGTTTCCATTTTTTCACCAATCCCGTCAATAATTTCAATTTTAAAAAAATAACATCTGCTATACTATATAAAAAGATTATATAGTACTTTTTTTCTTTTTTTATCTATATATAGAGGCAGAAAAATATCCTCAAAAAATAGTCGAAAATAAGAGCTTTTTTAGGGGGTTCATATCTAATGATATCACAAAAAAGTCTTTTTTTCAAGCAGAATTATTTCTAATATACGGCTGATAATCTGTTTATTTTCAACAAATGTTATACTTTGCGTTAATTATTGTTGATTTATTTAACACAAACCTATCATTTTTATTCTTTATGTTATATTTTTTTGTCTTTAGCTTTTCTTAACACTATTACAGTTTTTTTCACATAAAAACTAAGTAAGTTCAAAAACTTAGGGTATAATTGTTGATTTAGCCTTTCAAAAATGTTGAAAACTATGTTGAAACAGTGAAAAACTCGCATTTTTATTGATATCTAAATAACAAAATTTCAACCATCAAGTATGGTTTTATTGTTCATATACCTGTTGAATCCTATTTGAAAAGCTTTATTTATACAATTTGTATTAATTGTTATTTTCACGATTTTATCAGAAAAACAGCGAATTTCAGTAATTATTATCGATTTTATAGTTGAAAACTTTTTAACCACGCTAATTCAACCGTGATTTATTAAAAGAATTTAACTTTTATTATTCAAGCAAGGTATAAAAATGTTGAAAACTCGGTTGAAAATGTTAAAAAGTCTATTTGTTACGGGATTTTTACCGCTATGTTGAATATCTTGATTTAAGGTTGAAAATTTGTTGATTTAAGTTAAAAAATAATAACATTCAACATATCAACGTTGATTGTTGAAAGATCTCAAAATTTATATCATACTATTTATAATATAAAGACTGCTGTTTAGTAATACTTAACCCAGATAAAAGAACATTTTTGTGCAAGCTGCTATATTATTTCTACAGTCCCAAAATTCGCCTTGATTTTTTCATCAAACTCATATATAATGTATGTAAATATATAAGACAGGAGGTATGATCATGAAATTTAAGTGTTTATGTTCGCTATTGGCAATATCATTGCTATGTGGTTGTAATATCGAAAATAATGAGTTGCATGAAAGCATGGCAAGTCATACCTCTGCTTCTACTACTGTTGATACTATTGTTACTACAACGGTGACAACACCGCCAATTACTGAAACTACAGCTGTTACCGAACCTCTTGAGCCTGACGATGTCATTCCAGATGCGGTACAAACTCCCAGAGTAGATGGAAACAGGCTTACATTTACAATAAAGAATATTTATTCTGATCTGGAGTACTATACGGTGGAGATATCAGGTGTTCGGCTTGATGAAACGGGCGAAGCCACTATGGAAACTACATATATAAACGGCGAGTTGTATGGAGATTTCCGACTTGACCTTTATCAGAAGGGCGAGCTTTTAGATAGTTTGAAGATAAATGTTCCCCGTGATGACAGATTTTTGATACTGGAAAGCGTTACGCAGGAACTTTCCTATGGCTGCGAGCTCATAAGTAACCGCCGTATTTATGACGATACTGAATATCCCGATCTGATACAGCTGGATTTCTATCTTCAAAATGAGGTGGAGGCTCCACAGTATGCAAGATTTTTTTCGGTATTTAACGGTAAGATAGAAGAAGTGCCTGTATATGAAAACGGCACAAAAACAGCTCCCTACGGCACTCACATGGAGTCGGTCGCAGCAGGTCTCATGGTGCAACAGCTTGTAGCACAGACCGCCAATGGAAATTATACAGTGATACAGTATGAATATACATTTAATGCAGATGAGCATTGTCTGATAAGAAAGCAAGTAAAATATACAGGCAGGAGAGATTAAAATGACTGACAGAGAAGAATTTGTAAAGATATTTAATGATAACATCAAGCGTGACGGTGCAGATAAGTTGCTTGATTTTCTAGAGAATAAGAGCGACTTTTTCACCGCTCCCGCAAGCACTCGCTTTCACAATGCTTTTGAGGGTGGACTTCTTAAGCACTCTCTCAATGTTTACAAGTGCCTTAAGGCTTATATGGAGCGTGAGCGTGTAAGGGATGAATACAAACTCACCGCCAGCGATGAAACTATCGCTCTCGTTGCACTTATGCACGACCTCTGCAAGGTGAATATGTATAAGGTAGGTTTCCGCAACGCTAAAAATGAGCAGACGGGTCAGTGGGAGAAGGTTCCCCGTTATGAGATACACGATAATCTCCCCTATGGTCACGGCGAAAAGTCGGTGTATATGCTGAGCGGTTTTATGCGCCTTACTCGTGAGGAGGCTATGGCTATACGCTGGCATATGGGCTTTTCAGGCAGTGAGGATATTAACCTTGTCGGCAGAGCGTTGGAAATGTATCCGCTGGCTTTTGCTTTATCTGTAGCTGATATGGAGGCTTCGTACTTCTTGGAGGGCTCGGAGGAAAAATAAACATTAATAATATACAGGAGGATATTTATCCTCCTGTTGTAATATGGAGGTATTATGTACTATATACAGCCAAAATATGTAGAAGAATTTACTTGTCTTGCAGGTTCTTGTCCCGAAACTTGCTGTGCCGGCTGGTCGGTAGATTGGTCAGCTGAGGAGATGCATAAACTTATAGAAAATAAATTCTGTGAAAATATCAGCAGCTTCTTCAACAAAAATAGTGACAGATATTCAATAAAAATGACATCTCAGGACGAGTGTCCTTTTCTGAATGAGGAACGGCTATGCACTGTACAAAAAGAACTGGGTGAGGAATATCTTTCGTTCACTTGCAGAGAATATCCTCGAATTTGTCGGCAGTGTGGAGATGTATTTATAAGAGTATGCAAAACTTCTTGTGTGGGAGTGGTCTCATTGTTATGCAGCGGAGCGGATATTACGCTTTGTGAGTGTAACATAAAAAAAGAAAATGTAATGGCGGTGATAACTTCCGAAGAGAATATGAACAAGTGCCCCGAGCTTGCTCAGCTTGTTAATATAGTTTACATAATATATAAGGAGCTTTCTGATATTAATAAGCCTATCGATGTCTGCCTGCACTCTGCAAAGCTGAGAACACTACAGCTGACCGAAGATATCAGAAAAGTATCTGTAAAGCAGCATAGCGATGTATCGTTTGATACAACTATTAAAATATTGAAGGATATCTACGGATGTGAGCCTTTCGGTGTTATAGCAGATGATGTTCTCTACTATAATAAATATATAGAGGGAATAAAAAAACTGTTTTTGGCTTGCCCAAGTTATCATAAAATCATCCGTTCTATAACAATTAATCTTTATCTTGAAAGCATTATCTACAATTATTCAAATGAATATTCTTTATATGATAATTTTAGTTATTTTGAGTTTTGTTTTTCTGCATTGATGCTTGCTGCTGCGTCAGTGGGCTATGCATCTGATGATATAAGTAACGATCTTCCTCATTTTATCAGCTGCGTGCTAAAAATAGTATGTGCTGACAGCAGTTGCTGTTCAGATGTTATAGCTTATTTATGCAATAACTATACGAGTTGAATAAAAAAACTTAAAAAAATAAAAAATTTTTAAAAATTTTTTCAAAAAAGGCTAAAGTTTCGTAAATCTGGGTCGATATAATATACGTGATAGCTGAGAATTAAAAAATCAGCTCTCACCCGCAAAGGCTTGATAAGGATACCAAGTGTACATAGGTTGAACTGGACGGCATTCGGGTGAACAAATTTTATTACATTTTAACCCCGCCTCATAAGGAAAGGATTTCCGATTAACAGAGGCGCGAATTTCAAGGAGGAAATTATTATGGCAGGAATGGTAGTACAGCATAACTTAAACGCTCTGAACTCTTACAACAGACTCAATGCTAACGTAGCAGGTCTTAAGAAGGCTTCTGAGAAGCTGTCTTCTGGTTACAGAATTAACCGTGCAGGCGACGACGCTGCTGGTCTCGCAATCTCTGAGAAGATGAGATCCCAGATCCGTGGTCTGAACCAGGCTAAGAGAAACGCTCAGGATGGTATCTCCATGATCCAGACCTACGAGGGTGCTCTTCAGGAAACACACTCCATCCTTCAGAGAATGAAGGAGCTCGCTGCTGAGTCCGCTAACGGCACATATCAGGATGATGTTGACCGTGACGCTATCCAGCTCGAGTTTGATCAGCTCAACGACGAGCTGAACGCTATCGCTGACACCGACTTCAACGGCGTAGTTGCTCTGAACGGCGGCGTTATGTCCGATGGCACAATCGCTAACGACAACACAATCGTATCCGAGAAGGTTACATATGATGGCGTTGACGGCGATGCTAATGCTTCTATCGTATACTCTGAGAACATCAGAGGTACAGTAGATACTTCCGCTAACGGCGTTCTCAATGTTAACGGTGTTAAGGTTGAGATCGAGGCTGGCGAAAATGCTGGTTATCAGCCTGATGCTGATTCTACTTATGAAGTAACAGGTGTTACTGTATCTGGCGGTGTAGTAACTGCAGGTACAATCAATACAACTGAAGTATATCAGTCTGATGCAACTTCTACAAGCGTTACTATCAATGGTAAGAACTACACCATCGACTGGACAAACGGTAAGCTGACAGATGCTAACGGTAAGGATGCAGGCAGCTTCAATAAGGCTGTTACTCTTGACTCTGCTAGCGGTGAGATCACAATTGAGAATACCTACACTATCTCCAATGGTATCGTAACAAACGACACCTCTAAGGATGAGGTAGGTAAGGTTGTAGTTGAGAACGGCGTTTCCACACCTAACGCTTATGAGGCAGCTACTGCTAACCTCACATACGCTGACAGCATTACTCTGCAGGTTGGTGCTCGTTCCAAGGACGCTGTTGACTTCAACTTCTCCTATACCTCCAACGGTATCGGTGAGCTTGAGGCTGACCTCGACGTTTCCGCTCGTGGTCTTGCTACTGACGAGCTGAGCCTGGCTACTCAGGATGATGCTAACTACGCTATCGACAAGATCGATAACGCTATCAACAAGGTATCCATGGTTAGAGCTACATTCGGTTCCATCCAGAACCGTCTCGAGCACAAGATTGAGAACATCACTGTAACAACTGAGAATATGACTGAGGCTGAGTCCACAATCCGTGATACCGATATGGCATCCGAGATGATGAACTACACCAAGTACAACATTCTCCAGCAGGCTGCTCAGTCCATGCTCGCTCAGGCAAACCAGCAGCCCCAGTCCATCCTGCAGCTCCTCGGCTAATTCGCAAGAATTTGCTAACGCAGCTTAAGGATAGCTTGGCAGCTTGATTGCTACTAGGTGAATACCGCACCCCCGATGAAAGTCGGGGGTGTTTTATTTTTGTCTAAATTGCTAAAGTTTTTTAGTTTTTTGCCGATATATTTTATAGAAGTGTGCTTAGTTATAAATATATACACTTGGAGGTTTCTATGCAATTATCAATAGGAATGATAGTAAAAAATGAGGAAAAATACCTTCGCAGATGCCTTACGGCTATTCAGCCTATTTTGAATAGCATCAGTAGTGAGCTTATCATTGTAGATACAGGCTCTACCGATAAAACTGTTGAAATAGCAAAAGAGTTTACAGATAAGGTGTACTTTTTTGAGTGGATAAATGACTTTGCTGCAGCAAGAAACTATGGACTTGAGCGTGCTAAGGGCGAATGGTTCATGTTCCTTGATGCCGATGAGATATTTTTATCATGCAATGGTATTATCAGATTTTTCAAATCGGGCGAGTATAAAAAATACAATTCAGCTACTTATGCAATCAGAAACTATAGATCAGAAGATAACGAAAATGATTTCAGCGTATTTAATGCACCACGACTTACAAAAATACTTCCCGAGACAAAATTTATTTACCCTATCCATGAGCAGTTCAGCACATTTAATAACCCTATAAAGGCTATTCTCGATCCTGTAGGACATTACGGCTATGTGTTCAATGATACTATTGAATTAATGGCTGAAAAATTCAAGAGAAATGCTGAACTATTATTGTCACAGCTTGAAATTGAACAAAGCCCTATGCTTTATCTGCAGTTGTTTGATACATTCAGTATTCAGAGTGATAAAAGCATCTCTTTAGATTATCTTAATAAAGGAATCGAACTATGTAAAGAGCAGGAATCTGATTTTATTTTCACGATATATCATTCATTGATAGGATTCTATTATTCGGAAAAACAATATGAAGAGTTATTACAGTCGTGTGATGAGTACTTTAGCATTGATATGAAGATACGTCAGTGTGACAGAAGTACCGATTGCGAAATATATTGCTATAAGGCATTGACATTGCAATTGTTGGAAAGGTATGAAGAGGCTGCGGATTGTTTTTCAAATTACTTCTCCTTCTATCAGAGAGTAGTATCGGGCAATCTCTGCACAAATGATTATTATACCCGTTCTAACAATTTTATAAATGAAGTAAATTATGCCAAGATGCATGTAAAATATACCGAATGTTGCTTGAAGTGTGGAAGATACAAAGACGCAGAAAAGGACATAAAGAGCTTCCCTGCCAATAAATTCAATACCAAGTATTATTCTACAGTTCGCATAATGCAGGAATTTGAGGTCATGTCGAATATAGGCTACAAAGAAGTTGCTAAGCTGTACGAAGGACACGATTCAGAGTATAAGGCTATCTTCTTCGATGTGCTTCGATATACTATAGCAAAAAGCGATGATACTGACAGGCGCAACATAATAAATAAAATGTCAACTATAGACCTTGAGCCTGATGTGTGCCGATATCTCTTTGCGATATATAAAGCACATTATACAGGCGCAGGTGCAGGCGCAAGCCGCATCAATATGCTCATTGACAAGTACGGTACAAATTATCCCGAGGTGTTGTATATTGCGCTTAATGAGGGTATCGACATAACTCCTTTTGTTAATGACAGCAATACTCTTGCCAAAAATATCGAAACAGCATTTGAAAACATACCTGATTTTGCTTTTAAGGTAGGTGAATATTCTGCTGATAATATCTCAAGCGAGGGTTTAGTAGGTGCTGCGAAGATGTACTACTATTGCATTTTTAGGGCGATAGATAAGGGCATTATGGCAGATGGGCTGCTGCAGAAGTTGGGTGATATCAGTATCAAGTATTTTTCTGTATACGGCGAGCAGGGACAGATCCCCGAGGAGGTATATTCTGGTGCTGTGATTGCAGAGATTAATATGCTGCGCAGCCTGAAAAAGTATAAAGAATGTGTTGATTCTCTGCGCAGATTGATAAAGATCAATTCTGCCTATGCGCCTATAGCTACTGAGTATCAGAAGATACTCAAGGCTGATGTCAGTCAGAAACAATAAATATAGTATTGGAGAATTAATATGCTATTTTCAAATTACAAGATAATAATGGAACTATGTGGTTCTCTCCAAGAAGCACTTGAATATATGCAAGAATCACAGACGTCAGAGCTTACGACCGATTGCATTTTGGCTGTAAATTCAATAACCGATTATATCAATGCTGATAAGGATTCTGTTAAATCAGACGGTATATTTTATAAGGCGGAGCAGATAAAAAATATGCTTACTGAAATGAAAAACGGTATCTCTTATCAAATTGACGATTTGGTAGCTCTTTCAAGGGATTTTTGTGATGCACTGAAAAGTGAGATCAATGTAAAGCTGAAAGTACTTTTTGTGGCAGAACTGGGCTCAAAATGGGATTCTATGGAGAGCGTTTACAATGCAATGAAAAATCGCAGTGACTGCGAGGTACAGGTGGTACTTCAGCCGATATTCAGAGCAGTAAAGCAGAGCGATGGCAGTGTACGCAAGGAGGAGATATATGAGGATTATCTCACTCCTATGGGAATCGAGCATATTTCTTACAAGAATTATAGCTTTGAAAAGGAAGCTCCCGATATGACATTTATATCTCAGCCTTATGAATCGGTAACTATCCCGATGTTTTGGCCTGAGAATATAGTAAAGTACAGCAAGCTGGTATTTTTGCCATATTATACTGCATTGACATTGTACAATAGAGTGTTTTCTGCAGGCGAGGCTTTCTTTGACCTTAATGTTCAGAAGTATGCATGGAAAATTGCTTGTCAGTCTGATACTATGGCAGGATATTATCGTGGCATAGCCTCTGAAAAAGGCAAAAATGTTGTAGTATCGGGATTGCCGAAGTGGGATCATGTTGTAAATGCTGCTGAAGCACATATATCTATTCCTGAAACATGGCAAAAAAAGTTAGAGGGTAAAAAGGTATTTCTCTGGAACACTCATTTTTCGACTGAAAGCAGTCCGTCTGACATATTAAATAAAGGCGTAGATTTTATAAAGCTGTTTAAGAACAACAAGGATGCTGCACTAATATGGCGACCTCATCCTATGACGGAAACAGTTATAAAAACCTATATGCCGGGCAGATTGAAGGACTATATACAGCTAAAGCGCATGGTCGAGTCTGCCGATAATATGGTTATGGATACTAATACATCATATCTTCCTGCGTTTTACTGTGCGGATGCATTGATATCTGATTATAGCTCTTTGATAGAACAGTATCTGTTTATGAATAAACCGATATTGATGTTGGTTAAACACAGTATTGCGAATGGCCGCAGAGAATATATAACGGTTGATGATCTTTTTGATTTTTCAAAAATACCCTTTGCAAGCACAATAGCTGAACAGAAAGAATTTATAGATGCGATAATCAGCAGAAATGATGTAGGTTCAGAGGATAGGAATTATCTGTTAAATCGTTACTTCTCTCTTGCTGATGGAAAATGCGGTGAACGATTTGCCGATATCGTTATTAAAGATTATATTAAAGATTGCACGGCTGAATGTGGAGATCTTTATTTCGACAATAATAAAACTGTAATCGTTGGTCCGTATTCTGACAGTCAGCCATGTATCAAACAGTTGATGCAAAATGGAACAGATTTTTGTATGGTCAGAGAGTTCCTTGCTGATAATGAGAAGGTTGAATGTGAAGTTATATCTGAGACCGAACTAAGCAACTATTCAGCTGAATTAGTAGTAATTACTGATAGAAAGGCTGCTGAATCTATAAGACAATATCTGCTTAACAAGCACGGTCTTGACAGAGCGAGGGTGATCCTGTTCTGGAATCTGTATAATTATGGAGTTCCTCTGATGCTGTGTGACAGAGTGATGCAAAATCCTCAGAATGAAGAATTTGAAGGAATAATTATTGGAGGAGGAAATGCTAAACTAGGTATCATAACAGAGCAGTTAAAGCAGTCTTTCTGTAATCTTTCAGTTGTACATCAGGATCTTTACTATCAATGTAAAACATTGGAATACTGTTTGGAGGCATATCCGGAAAAACTAAAAGATCTAAAATATGCGGTAGTTGAGTTGGATGGTTATTCCTACTTTAACTATGATGTATCCACATCGGCTGAAACAGAGCAATATTTAAGCGATGGCGGCTTTAATTTAGATGCTCATAACTATGCTTATGATAAGAATAAAGCACTATCATTTGAAAGCACTGTAGAGAAAATATACGAGAAAAAACTTGATGGAATAAATGATATGGATCTGGCTATATGGCAGCAGGTATTCCCTGATGTATATGAGTGTGCAGAGTATGAGGGTTTTGACGCAGATCATAATTTGAAATTAAGAACTAAATTTGTAGATGCTGTTGACTTGAAGAATTACAATTATAATACGGCCGATATTACAAGTTTTAATAAGAATGTGATTCAGGAGAATATCGACGCATTTACTAAACTTTTGCAGATCTTACGTAATATTGCTCCCGAAATAAAGATATATGCTATTGTTGTGCCAAAGTATATTGAAATTGAAGCATTGTCTGCTTATGGAACAGCGGGTCATAAGCATTACTTTTTGGATATTGTTAAAGAGCTGCAATCACAGTTTGATTTTTCGTATATTGATTTCAGACAGACATCTGATATCAGTAGTGACAGGAGTAACTATTACGATGCGGAGCATCTGAATTATTTTGGTGCATTAAGATTTACAGAACATCTTAACAATGCTATGTTCGGAGATACAACTCGGTAATATTAACAGATCGTTACATCTGTTGTTTGATATAAAAAGGTCCAGCTTCTGCTGGACCTTTTTATATGTTGATAAAGATCAGATTTTATAAGAGCTGTCGATAGAGATCAATTCTTTGAATGTGTCTATTTCAATAACATCATCACTATTACATTCTCTTATCTCCACATTGTAATGATCTGAAAAGGTTGCAAGCGGCACCTGATCCCAATAGCGCTCTTTTCCGCCAGGCATATCATATGCTTGCATAATATGTTCGGCAAGCTTTATTCCATCAAGTTCGCTCCAGTAAGAAATGCCGACTTCTTGATAGCAATCTATACCGCCTACCTTCTGTGCTTTAATAATACCGTCGTTCACTTCAAAGCACCAGTCATCAGTACGATCCATTTTAATTCCAAGAAAATTCGATGAATAATGATATCGTTTGATTATTTTAGGGTTAGTGAGATAAAGATCCGCTTCAAATACATATGCCCCACCGAGAAGATGTCTTGCATATACTGCAGATGATATATTGTTTGCTTCGTTGTATGAAGGATTTTCGATAAATTTGATCATTGGATATTTGTACAGCAATTGATCAAATTGTTCTGATAAGTAGCCTCTGACAATATATATTTCATGTATGCCTGCTGCCAATACGGCATCTATCAAAGAATCGATGATACGCTTGCCTTTAACACGCACCAGTGGTTTGGGAGTGTTTAGAGTCACCGGCACAAGTCTTGAGCCAAAGCCTGCAGCTATAAAAACAGCTCTTTTTACACGATATGGCTCCAAAGCTTTAATACCTTCCTGGGTGATCATTTTATTAGATATATATCCCAGATCATTCAAAGAAGCAATGGCTTTATTTATTGTTCCCACAGATTTGTCAAGCTTATCTGCCAGAGTACGTTGCGAGAGAGATTTTCCTTCATCCAGAAGGGTCGTCAGAATGTCAAATTGTAGTCTGTTGATAGTTACGCTCATATCAATTCTCCGTAGTTAATTTTTGATTGCATATTTTTTGATAACAAATATTATAACTTTCATGATAGTGTTTATTGCTAAGATTGCAAGTGAAACGAAAGCAGCTAGTTCTAACTGCATCTGTCCTTCAAATTGTGTTATCAAGAGTGAAACAGGTTTGTTGTCGATTGCAGCCAAAAAAGATACTGCTGAAATAGTCATCATCGAATTTACAAAGAAATACGATATCATTTCTGCGATAGTTCCCTTAGACAGTGGGATGAGAACATCGATTATTATTCTGAATCTACTGATTCCAAGTGTTTTTCCAACGGCTTCAAAGTTTGAGTTCAGTTTGTTGAATGTGTTATACATCATCAGATATGGCGAAGAAAAGAAATGGATCGTGTTGACTAATATCAAAATAGCAAAAGTGCCATAAATGAATGTGCTTTTAAAAAACATCACATACGATAGACCTAATACAATTCCGGGTATGGATAGGGGGATTATTGAAAGCAGATGGAGTGTCTTTGAAAATTTTGAAGGTGTGCGTGAGGTGAAATACGCACAGATGATAGCCAATAATACACCTAATACAGAAACAAATATCGAGATTATAACCGAATTGAGAATATATTCGCCTATATTCATTTGTAGTGCTTGTTGTATGTGTTTGAATGTAATGGACATATCGATAGGATATTTATCGATAAATGAAAGGCAAACAAATGTGATTATCGGTAAAAAGATAGTGATACTTGCTGCTATACATATAATATACGCAAAGATATCTCTTGGATATTTTGTATCAAGGCGAAAAGAGGTATGAACGTATGTACATTCTCCCTTATCACGATTAAACATATCAAGCAGGCAAGCGATAAGGGCGGGAATAAGCAATATAATGCCGATAACACTACCTTTTCCGAAATCAAGCATACCTATTACATCCTGATACATCATTACGGGTAAGGTGGTGCATTTTCCGCCAACCATAAGCGGCACACCATAATCAGTAATGATCATTGTAAAGGTGGCAAAGAAAACTGAAATAAGAGGCTTTTTCATATAGGGAAGTGTAATTGCGGTGAATTTGTTGATTTTTGATAAGCCCATGACAGATGCAGCTTCATAAGGGGTACTGTCTTCTAATTTAAGTATATCGGCGATCATCAGATATGCCACCGGAAAAGAGTACATTACAGAGCCTAATACTATTCCATGAAAGCCGTAGATAGATACATCTAAATTCAGTATATTTTTTAATATACCGTTTGAGCCAAAAAGGATGATCATACCCATTCCATGGCTGATAGAAGGAATTAGCATAGGAACTGTAAATATAACAGAAAAAGCTTCTTTGTACTTTATTGCTGTACGGCATGTGCACCATGCTAGTATTGCGGCAATAGTCATGGAAATGACAGTTGAGATACTTGAAACGATAACCGAATTTATTGCTGCTGTGATAAATCTTTCAGAGGTGATAATTTTGATAATATCGGTATTTGCTATTGTTGACAGCATTGTTATAAGTGGCAATATTATCGCAATAACCCAGAATACCAACAAAAACACTTTTAGTCCAAATGAAGCTACATAAATGCCTTTTTTTTGCTTGGCAGACCCTATATTTATATTGTCGATAGTTGTCATTTTGGTACAACCGCCTTTTCAGATGCATTATTGTGAACAAATTTTACTAGGGATTTTATTTTGGCTTGTATATTGTCTATGACAAAACTGCGCACATAATCATCGGCAGGGTTATCAATTATGTTTTGAGGAGTATCAAATTGATGTATTACGCCCTCGTTCATTACGATTATTCGGTCAGACATTGCAAAAGCTTCTTCCTGATCATGAGTTATGTAAATGATCGTTGTTTCAAACTTTTTTTGCAGATCCTTGAGTTCGGAGCGGAGTGCCATTCGGGTATCGGTATCAAGAGCTGACATTGGCTCATCGAAAAGTATTATATCTGGCTTTAGCGCAAGTGTGCGGGCAATTGCAACTCGTTGCTGTTGTCCTCCTGAAAGTTTGTGTGGCTTTTTATTTATATGTTCGCTAAGTCCGACGGTTTCTATCATCTGTTCTGCAATTTCACGGGCTTGCTTTTTGGTGTCCGCTCTGTGCTTGAGAGCATATTCAACATTACCGAGAACGGTCATGTTTTCAAATAAAGCATAGTTTTGGAATACAATACCCATGCTTCGCTTGGAGGATGAAAATGAGGTTATATCAATGCCATCTTTGAAAATGCGGCCGCTGTCGGCATCTTCAAGTCCTATGAGGATACGGAGTAGTGTAGTTTTTCCGCAGCCCGATGGTCCAAGCAGTGATAAAAATTCTCCTTCGTTTACAGAAAAGTTTATGTTATTTAATATAAGCTTGTTTCCAAACGATTTATTGATATTTTCAACAGTTAGTTTGCACATCTTTATCTCCGTATAGTTTTTGATATTCAAGTGCTGATACATTTAATACTTCCACATATCCAGCAGGCGCTGCTTTTCTTCAGTAGTGTTATTGCTCATATCAGCATAGGGAATGTCTTGTGGATAGTTTTCGATGGTAAAGCTTTTATTCTTGTATATGCTTTCTGGGAAGTAAAGTGCCTTGTCTTCATCTACAAGTGTGGTATAGAAAAAATCAAACACATCTTTTACACATTGTTTTTCTTGTTTGCCATCAATGATCGCATATCCGTAAAGAATGCTTGGTGAACCTTCCTCGAAATAGATTATTTTTAGATTTGCGCCTTCATTGATAGCAGTCACTGCCTGACTGGTCATACCAAGACCTACAGCAACTTCTCCTTGGATAAGTGCGTTGACAGGCCCTGAACCGGAAGAAGTAAATTGCAGTATGTTTTCTGCGAGCTGATCAAAGTATTCGTAGGCTTTGTCTTCACCCCAGGCGTTGACAAGACTTTTAAGAAACATATAGCCGGTACCTGATGACTTGGGATTTGGCATAGAGATCAAACCTTTCCATTTGCTGTCAAGCAGATCGCTATATGATGATGGCTCCTCCAGTCCTTTTGCTGAAAGTACATCAAGATTTACGATTATAGCACCACCGTTTCGGGTTTCTGGAAGATATTTATTGCTGGGCGATACAGCATCATCCATAAACGATGATTGGTCATATTCAGAAATGTCAGCAAGATATGGTTCCAGCTGCATTATATATCCATAATCGATATCATATATTATATCCGCTGCTGTATTTGTGCCTTCAGCAAGGATTTTTGCAGCTTGATTGCCGCTAGGCATATATTCTATTGTTATGTCGTAATCGGGAAATTGTTCATTTAGGCGTTTGCGGAAGTATTCATTTCTATAGTCCTCAACACTAGAGTAGATAAGTACACTGTTGTCTTTGGAGGAGGCGTTGTTACATCCAGAAAGCGTAACTGTGCATATGACTAAGCATGAAAAAAATATTTTCTTGAGCAGATTCATAAAACAGAACTCCTTTTTTATAAATGATGTTTATATCAATAGGGATTATAACATAAAATTGAACATTTTGCAACATGATTTGAACAATTTGTGATAACTCACAAAAACGCTGTGATCTGTATGGAATAATGTACAAATCGTATTAACTTGAGATTGATAAGTCAGTTGAACGTTGCGGTAATGTGTTTATTTTTTCTGCAAAGTCATAGGGCAACAGAACATCAGGGTGATATAGATATTTCTTTATTTTTCTATTGCAATTCAACATAAAATGTGATAAAATAATTATGTATAAATATATGCGGAATGTAAAGTCCGCAAACAAATTTTCATAACAAGAAAGGTAACAACCATTATGAGCAAAGTAGTAAAGTTCGGCGGCAGCTCGCTTGCTGATGCAAACCAGTTCCGCAAGGTTGCTGACATCATTCACGCAGACGAGGAGCGCTGCTATGTAGTTCCCTCTGCACCCGGCAAGAGATATTCTGACGATATCAAGGTAACAGATATGCTGTATACCTGCTATGACGCAGTATCGAACGGCGCAGATTTCGCTGAGAGCTTCGCACCTATCAAGGAGCGTTTCAACGGCATTATCTCCGATCTTGGTCTTACACTTGATCTTAGTGAGGAGTTCGCTGTTATCGGCGAGAATTTTAAAGCAGCTGCAGGCAGAGAGTATGCGGCAAGCCGTGGAGAATACCTTAACGGTATTATCCTTGCAAAGTATCTCGGCTTTGAGTTCCTTGATGCTGCGAAGGCTATCTTCTTCGACAACAAGGGCAATTTCGACGAGCCTATCACTGATGCTTGCCTCGGCGCAAAGCTGGATAAGATGCCTAAGGCGGTAATCCCCGGCTTTTACGGCGCAATGCCCGATGGTACTATCAAGACATTCTCTAGAGGTGGCTCTGACTTCACAGGCTCTGTTGTAGCAAAGGCTGCCCGTGCATCTCTTTATGAGAACTGGACTGACGTAAGCGGAATGCTCGTTGCAGATCCCAGAATTGTTGAAAATCCTGCTGGTATCAACGTTATCACATACAGTGAGCTGCGTGAGCTGTCCTATATGGGTGCAAGCGTACTTCACGAGGATGCTGTATTCCCCGTAAGAAGTGCAAATATCCCGATCAATATCAAGAATACAAATGCACCTCAGGATGCAGGAACACTTATCGTTCCCTCTGAGCAGAATCCTGCTGCTGAGCACGTTATCACAGGTATCGCAGGCAAGAAGAACTTCTCTGTAATCTCCATTGAGAAGGACAGAATGAACAGCCACAAGGGCTTTATGAGAAGACTTCTGCAGGTGCTTGAGAATCACGGAATATTCCCTGAGCACATGCCCACAGGTATCGATACCATCAGCGTTATCGTGAACTCTGAGGAGCTTGAGGGACAGCGTGAAAAGCTTGCAGAGCGTCTGAAGGCTGTTATCAAGCCCGACCATTTTGAGATAATCGATGGTCTTGCACTTATTGCAGTAGTTGGTCGTGGTATGAGAAGTGTTAAGGGTACTGCCACAAGAGTATTCGCAGCTCTCTCTCATGCAAATATCAATATCAGAATGATCGATCAGGGCTCCAGTGAGCTGAACATTATTGTAGGTATAGATCAGGCTGATTTTGAAAAGGCTATCAAGGTAGTATACGATATGTTCCTCCTCAGCGAGTGATAAGGCATACGATAAGCATGCATTTGCGTTGTCAATTACCCACTCGACGGGAACAAAGCCCGCCTTCGGAGTAATTTCATAACAGTTGCATATTTTTCGTGCGCCTTAAATGGCTGTAAAAAATATAACTAAAAAGCTATTGCATATAAAAAAGTATGAAAAGAGGTAATGTCATGGAATACTCAGCATATACATTAGCAATGAGAGGCGGAAAATCCTCCGCTTACAAAAATCACATAATAAAAAATATCGAGATCATTGGTCAGAGAAAGCTTGTCATCATCGGCGGCGGTGAGGATTATGAGACCCTTAACCAGACTATCGCACAGCTCAGAAAAAAGAATGTGCGTGTGCCCGAGGTGGCTTTCAGAGTAGCTATTGCTCAGAGTGAGGCTGACGGAAATGATATTAAGTTCTTCGATGAGCTGAGGGGTAAGGCTAATATGTACTATGCCCTCATTCTTGCACCCCACAGTGCACTGGAGATTCAGCTTGCTGCTATGTCGGGTGTAATGGGAACATCCCAGCAGATCGCTGCAGCTCTTAAAGAGCAGTGTGGCTATTCTGATAAGGATATGTGTCAGCTCAATGATGGTGTATCTGGTCTTTCTACAACTATGACCAATATGAAGGCTAACAGCTCCATAAATGGAGAGAGTAAGCACAGTGGCGGTCTGGAAAGTGGCACATCTCAGCAGCTCAACGAGTATAAGGATAAGATGAAGGGTCAGCGTTGCTTTGTCATCGGTACGCAGAAGAATGCTAAGCTAGATGAGATCAACGTGCTGATGAATGAGCGCACTATCGCTTGCAACGGTTTTTGCGAGTGCTTCTCCAGAACTCCCCTGCGCCCTACGTATTTTACATTGACAGATATGACTGCATATCTCGGTAATGGTAAGTATATCGAGGGTATGGAGTGCTTCATCAATGGAAATATCAAGGTATTCGAGGATAAGTTCAAGAAAAAGCCCACATATCTCAATCCTCTTGGTGCAGGACTTGTGAGCGGACTTGCGACATTCCAGCAGATGCAGACGGCATATGAAACGGCAGTTTTTCTGCCCTACTATCAGATGATACAGCTGGCTCTGTATATGGGCTTCAGTGAGATATATCTCTATGGTATGGATGATATCTATGACCATGAGATAGATAACGGTAGCATCGGCAGGAAGACCGAGGGCGTGCCGAATTATCCCGAGAAAGTAAGACAGGTGCTCGAAAGAGTTAAGGCTTACGCTGAGGGCAACAATATCCGCATTGTAACTATGTGCGAGACCGCAGGTCTTTCTATGTTCGACAGCGTGAAGTTTGAGGAGATCGATTTTACAACATCTCAGATCTTCAGTAAAATTTAATTCTAAGGGCGGATAAGGGAATCCATATCCGCCCTGAAATATATAGGAGGAACAAAAATGAGCCTTGCAGACGAGCTGTTTATACAAAACTGCCGTGACATAATAGAAAACGGAATTTCTGACGAGGGCAGCGAAGTGCGTCCACGTTGGGAGGATGGAACTCCTGCCCATACTATAAAGAAATTCTGCATAGTCAATCGTTATGATCTGCAGAAAGAGTTCCCTATAATGACACTGAGAAGGATATATTACCGCAGTGCAATCGATGAGATATTGTGGATATATCAGAAGAAATCCAACCGCATAGCGGAGCTTTCCTCCCATGTATGGGATGCATGGGCAGATGAAAACGGAACTATCGGTAAGGCATACGGCTATCAGCTGGGAGTAAAGCACAAGTATCCAGAGGGTGAATTTGATCAGGTGGACAGAGTGTTGTTCGACTTGAAGCACAATCCTACCAGCAGACGTATTATGACAAATCTCTACAATCATGCTGATCTGCATGAGATGGGACTTGCGCCTTGTGCATATTCGGTTACTTTCAATGTATCGGGCAACAAGCTTAATGCCATACTAAATCAGCGCAGTCAGGATATGCTTACTGCTAATAACTGGAATGTGTGTCAGTATGCGGCTCTGCTTATCATGTTCGCAAAGGCTTCAGGTCTTGAAGCGGGCGAGCTTGTGCATATTATTGCGGATGCACACATATATGACCGTCATATAGATGCTGTAAAGAGAATAATTGAAAAATCACCCTACCCTGCTCCCAAAATGGAGGTCGAGGATATCACGGATTTTTACAAATTCACAAAGAACAGCTTCACCGCTGTTGACTATAAGTATCACGAATTCAACGAGAAGATCGAGGTTGCGATATAATGTTTGACGAGAAAAAGCTGGCGGTGCTTATTGACAGCGATAATGTTTCCGCAAAATATGCACAGTTTATTATGCAGGAGGTGGCTAAGTTCGGAACGGCCACTTACAAGAGGGTTTACGGCGATTGGGAGAAAAGTGTGAACGGTTGGCATGATGCAGCCCTTAACTACTCTATCCTGCCTGTGCAGCAGACCTGCTATATTACGGGAAAAAATGCAACGGATTTCGCTATGATAATCGATGCAATGGATATACTCTATACTGGTAATGTGGATGGTTTTGTGCTCGTCACCAGCGACAGCGATTTCACCCGTCTTGCAATAAAGCTGCGTGAGGCAGGTAAGTTGGTCATAGGTATGGGCGCATTCAAAACGCCCCGTGCTTTCACCATTAGTTGTCATCACTTTTGTTATCTCAATCAGAATTGTGAGCCCGAGTATGATGAAAAGGCTATCCGCAAGGCTGTAATTGATTTTGTAGCGGAGCACGGTAACGAGCGGCTTGACCTTGCAAAGGTGAGCGATATGCTGACCTCACGATATGGCAATATCAATTTCAGCGAGATGGGCTTCAAGCGTCTATCAGGCTTTATCGACAGCTTCCCTGAGCTGAGAAGGAGCAACACCTTCGTTTCTGTAAAGAAGCAGAAACAGGAAATTATACAGCCTGTAGTGAAAGCTGCAGATATTACAGAACTGGATATCGTTGCTGCGATCTCAGAGTATCTTGAAGAGAACAAGAGCTATACCGATAACATGATAAAGATTGAGAGCTATCTCAGTGCACGCTTCGGTAAGATAGATTTTTCTCGTTTTGGCAGCAAGCGCTTTGCTAAATTTATCGATAAGCAACTGCAGTTCAAGAGAGATGGCACGAATGTTTCACCTGTTGTGAAGGCTGCGTCGACTGAGAAGATCACCGCTGAGATATTTGCAAGTGAAGCGCTGTCTTATGCTGAGGCTAATATGCCTAATGGCGGAAATGTGGGTCAGCTGAACAACAGTATGATAAACAAATACGGCAAGACATATTTCAAGACGATAGGCTTTGACAGCTTCAAGGATGCTCTCAGTTCTGTTGTAACGGTTACAGTTGATAGCAACAAGCTTTTTGTAAAGGAAGAGCATGAGGAAAAGCCTGTTACAGTCGAGGAGATATCTATTGACGCAGCGGCAATAGCAGGAGAGGTAAAAAGATATGCAGCTGAAAATATGCCCGATGGTGGAAATATCGGGCAGCTCAATAACCTGCTGATAAACACTTACGGCAAGGATTATTGCGCTGCGCTGGGATATGCGGATTTCAAATCTATGCTGGCTTCTGTTGAGGGTGTATTCGTAAAGAAAAACCACATTTTTGTAGAGAATCCTTCAGAGAAATTAGCTGAAAATGTTCCTGTAGAGGTGACTCCTGCAATCACAGAGACTCCTGCGATTGAAGAAATATCCGCCGTTGAAGCATCATCGGTCATTGAAGATATACCTGCAATCGTGGAGAGTCCTGCATCGGTGGAAGAGCACGTTATTGTTGAAGAACGCTCTGCTTCTTCGGAGACCGTTAAAGAAAAACCAGATTTCAACACTATCCGCAGAGAGGTGCTGCACTATGCGGCAGTTTCCGAGAATGGCGGAAGCTTGTCGGGGCTTGGCAAGGTTATAGCTGATAAGTATGGCAAGGGCTTTTTGAAGGAGATGGGCTTTACGTCCATGAGAAAGCTGGCAGCTGAGATAAGCGGAGTAATGATAAAGAATAACAAGCTGTATATAGACGAGGATTTCGCTCGTCAGACAGAGGAGATAGAGCAGTTTGTGCGTGATTATGCGGCAGGTGAAGGCAGTCGCAGTATCCGCTCCCTCGGTATAAAGCTTAAAAAGCAGTTTGACGGCTTTGATTTCAGAGTATACGGTTATGAGCGTTTTACAGATTTCATCAATGCGATAGACGGTGTAAAGGCAGAGCGTTACCATGTGAAGCCTGTAAAATCGGAGGAATAAATGGATAATAGATTTTCCCGTACTGAGCGCATCTTCGGTGCTGATGGGATGGATCGGCTTAAAAATGCCCGTATTGCGGTATTTGGTGTCGGTGGTGTGGGCAGTTATGTCGCAGAGGGACTTGCACGCAGCGGAGTGGGTCACATAGATCTTGTTGACAGCGACGATGTGGATATTACAAACCTTAATCGTCAGCTGGAAGCGTTGTCGGATACAATAGGTGTGTCGAAGGCGCAGGCGATGAGGGACAGGATACTGCAGATAAACCCTGAGTGCGAGGTTACGGTGAAGCAGTGCTTCTTCCTCCCCGAGAATTCTGACGAGTTCGATTTTTCTCAGTATGACTATATTGCAGATGCGGTGGATACTGTCACTGCGAAGATTGAGCTTGTGATGAAAGCGCAGCGTGATGGTATTCCGATAATAAGCAGTATGGGCACTGGGAATAAGCTTTGCCCTGCTATGCTGGAGGTATCGGATATATATAAGACCTCCATGTGCCCTCTTGCAAAGGTGATGCGTATCGAGCTAAAAAAACGTGGAGTGAAATGTTTAAAGGTCGTTTATTCAAAGGAAGAGCCTATAAAGGTGACCGTTGATGAGGCTGGAAATAATTACGGCAGGAACATTCCTGCAAGTGCGGTATTTGTTCCCGGAGCGGCTGGGCTGATAATAGCCTCTGAGATAGTTAAGGATATCCTCGGCTACGAGAAAATAAGATAACAAAACGAAAAATACCCTCCTGCGATTACATTTTGTAATGCGATGGAGGGTGTTTTATTATAACAATTTGTATAGTTATAGACGATTATACGATGCGTACTTTCAACCGATTCAACAAGTTTTTAACAAACCGTTAAATTGAGTTATAAAAATACAAGTGGTGTTTGAGATCATCACAATAAATGAATAATCTTCTTTAATATTATAAATTGTATATTATGTTTGTGCACGATACTGTTTCGGCGATATTCCTGTAACCTGTTTGAATGCCTTGCAGAAGTGGCTCTGCGAGCAGAAGCCAAGAGTAACAGCGATATCAGATAGATTTCCGCCTGTTGATATCATTGTTTTTGCAAGCTCGATTTTCTTGTTTTGTATGTATTCAGATATGGTCTGCCCTGTTTCCTCTTTGAAAATAACTGCAAGGTGACTGCGGTTATACCCCACCTCTCTTGCTATTTGCTCCACTGTCAATCGGGTATTTATATTATCACTGATATAACTCATAGCCTTTCTGACAGCGTAGCAGGCTGGAGCCCCCCTGCGTATCCGTTGCATACGGGAGGCAAATTCCAGCGCCATTTCATCGTTGACGCCATGCACATCGGAGATGGTGGTGCAGCGGTCGGCACGCCTGATAAAAAGGTCGCTGAGGGCTAGGGCCTCTTCTTGCGGCATACCTGCGGATATACAACAATTTGTAATAAGTGTACAACTTACAACAAATTGATATATCTCGTTTCGCAGTGGATCACTTGACAACTTCCTTTTTTCGACAGCGAATTGTGGGTCATCGGTGCTCCGTCCGCCGAATTTTCGGCGCAGCTGGAGGATAGCTTCTACATCCCCGTTTTCTACATATTGATAAAATGTGCGCTCTTCCACCACTGGAGTGTGTTGCGATGGGGTAATGTGCTGCTTGTTGATGCGATAATCTATTTTTGGTTCCATAACTCCTCCTATCCGCATACTATAATTATACAACAAAAATGATAAAAATGCAACAAATATGATATAATTTGATGGCTCAGAGTGCTATTATTTTATTACAGCTTAACGAATACTTGAAAGGAATGTGCAGATAATGAATATAAAACAGATCACTGCAGCAATTCTTGCGTCGGTAATGCTTGTTTCAGGCTGCTCTGCCCCGTCGGAGTCAGTGGTGGCTGAAACGGATGAAAGTGATGTCGTATATGATGACGGCATCGATACAGAAGAGCCTGCGGCGATGATAGATATGACCTCTCAGCAGCTTGTTGAAACCATACGCATCGGCTGGAATTTAGGCAACACTCTTGATGTGTGCCAGGCGGATCGTGACGGTGATGGCAGAGTGAATGAGCACGTTGCGGAGGGCGAAAAGGTCGATGAGACCTTGTGGGGAAACCCATTCACGACGGAGGAGCTTTTCAAATCACTGGTTGACGATGGTGTTAATGCGGTGCGCATTCCTATCACATGGCGTGACCATATAGATGCCGAGGGCAACATTGATGAGGACTGGTTGAACAGGGTTCAGCAGGTGGTTGATTTTGCATATCACTGCGGAATGTATGTTATCATCAACATCCACCATGACGGTGGAGGCGACCCCGATTTCGGTGCTTGGATATGTAATGCGACAAGAGATTATGATGGTACGATGGCTCGCTACAAGAATCTGTGGAGCCAGATAGCCGATCGCTTCAAGAATTATAGCGAGCGACTCATCTTTGAGAGCATGAACGAGGTCGGCTTTGAGGATGTATCTCAGGACAAGGCCTATGAGCTGCTCAATAGCTTTAATCAGCAATTTGTTGATCTTATCCGCACATCGGGCGGCAACAATGACAGGCGTCATCTGCTTATAGCAGGATATTGGACGGATATCAAGATGACCTGCGACAAGCGTTTTGTAATGCCAACTGACCCTGCAAACAGGTGTATAGTATCAGTGCACTATTATACTCCATGGGATTTCTGTACTACGAATATAAAAAACGAGTGGGGCTCAGCCTCTGAAGTAAGCGAGATGGAAAAACTCATTGGCATGATGAAAACCAACTTTGTCGATAAGGGAATTCCTGTCATAATAGGTGAATATGCTGCAAGTGGCGATGACCTTGCAAGCTGCATCTTTTTCATTGAAAAACTTACAAAAATGTGCCATGATTACGGAATTGCAACATTTTTGTGGGATAATGGTGCTCAGGTCGACAGAAATACCTATGAATGGAGAGATCCCGAGTATCTTACGGCTTTGCAGCGTGCCACCAGCGGAGAGGTATACAATCCCGCAAAGGCTGCATAAATCTTACGGACATAACACAGTAAAATACTCAAATAATAATAGGGACAGCCGAGCGAGGTTGTCCCTTTTGTTGCGAAAGGAGATTTTATGTACGATCAGATAAACGTAGAAAAGCAGGCGAGGATATATCAGAGGATAGCGCCACTGCTAAATAGTGCCTCTTCTGAAACTGACCCTCAGGGAATGTATACGGGAGTTCCCGAAAACCCTTATGAGCAGCCCGTGCAGGATGCTGACGACCTATAATAGAAAAGGGCGGTGAAAGCCGCCCTAAAACTATTTGTATGCTTTGAAAAATTCATCGATTATCTGTTTGGCTATGCTATTTCCATGCCATGCCTCGCCTTCGTATTTTCCACGATAGAGGCGATGTAGGGCATCTTTTTCGTGCTGCTCAAGCTCAGAGAAATCGGTGATATTTCTGTCGTCAAGCACACCGACCAGCTTGTGGTCACCGTCGCTGCGACAGAAAACACCTATTATCGACACAGGTGTAGTGTCGCCAAGCTCAAATTCTCTGTCGGTGATGATGTAGACATCAAGGTGAGGTTGCGGAGGTGTGCCTGTTTCCATTATCCAGCCGTAGGGATAAGGAACGTTTTTAACATAACCTAAGCTGTCGCATTCTTTTTCGATGAAGGAGTCGGTTTCGGCAATATATTTTATGCGCTTTTTGTAATGGTGGGTCTGTTCGATCCTTGCGGTGTATTTCATAAGGTAGCTCCTGCTATATCAGCTTTTCCAATTCGGTGAGCAGCTTTACTTTAAGCTCTTGCAGTTTTTCGTCAGAGGGACGGTTATCGTCACTGTACATCTTTTCCATCGGATACCACCATACGGGGCCTTTTCCGTTGTTTCCGTAGTTTTCGATATCGCCTGCTCTGCGGGGGTATAAGTGCCAGTGGAGATGCGCATCCCCTTGACCCAGACACTCATAGTTCATTTTATCAGCGCCGAAAGCATTTTTTACTGCCTCAGCGACGATTATCATCTCCTGCATGAATTTTGCAGAGAACTCCTTGTCGAGGTAGAAAAGCTCCGTCTTGTGCTGCTTGCAGAGAAATAATGTATAGCCCTCGAAATGCTGATTGTCACCGATGACGACATATCCCGTTTCAAGCTCCTTTACAAAGAAAGGATTTATTCCGTTTTCTATCATTTCTATGCGGTCACATATAAGGCACATGACATATTACTCTCCGTTATTTGTTTCTGAGATTATCTGCGGTGTATACTACCTCTGCGTAGATAGCAGCAACTATCTGATACAGCTCTTTAGGGATAGTTTCGCCTGCGTTGAGCATTACCAACATAGCGGCAACGCTGTCATCACGATAGATAGGCACTCCAGATTCATCAGCGATGTTTACGATACGCTGCGCCAGCTCGCCAAGACCTGAAGCAACAACAACTGGTGCATAGTTCATTTCGGGATTGTATTTGAGCGCAATAGCGGCGTTTTGACCGTAAAGACGCTTGTTGTTTGCGTTTTGCGTTGGCATAGGTGACCTCCTTATATCCTAGTGTTGAGGGTGGTGCGTTTATCTACTATCTTCGGGAATATCTCCGTCAGATTGTGCGCTTTCTTCAGCGGAGCTGTTTCAAAAGTGCGTGCATGATAGCCAGTGTTACGGATTATCTTAGTGATACGGTCCTTCATTGGGTCTATCTGCTTGTCAAAGCGTGGCGGATAGAGCAGTGCAATGTTTACATCCTCACCGAGGGCATACATATCAAGCTCAAATCGTCCGATACTCTCCACGTCAAAGGTGAGGAAGAGGTGATAGTTGCGCTGTGTTTCGGGTGTGTTGTTGGGGTTGTTTTCATCGTTGTCTACCCAAAGCTCTCCGAATGCCTTCGTGCCGTTGACATCCAGCGGCAGGATGTAGTGCGCCAGTGGAGTAAATACTCCAGGTGCGTTCAGCAGGCTTTGAAGGAGGTTTGCGGCATTGAAGCTGTCGAGGGATTTAAGCGCAGGATGGTTGATGTTTTCCTCAATGAATTCGGTTAGAGAATCAAGTGTTGAGCTTACGGGCGGTCGCACACCGTGCTGAGGCATTTCGTTTTTAAGCGACATTTTATCAACGGTGTCGACAAATGCCCCATACAGACGTTCTCTCAATGGAATATCAGGCATACTGCGCAGCACCACGTTCAACTGGTCGATCACTTCCTGCATGGTGTTGAGCTTTGAAAAATCCGCCAGCATCTCTGCTTCAAATGGCTGGCTGTCGTTATCGATAAACAGTCCCTTCACCAACGACTGTAGAGTATCAAAGCCTGTGGTCTTGCCTCTCGCATAGGCTGAAAGCAACTTTTCGATATTATACCCTGTGGCTTTAAGGGCCTGTGTATATCCCTTTTCGCTCATTATTTCATTGAGATGCTTACCATAGGATGGTATTTGCTCTTCGACTTCTTGGGTATTTTCAACAAAGGATTCAGCGTTAGTTTCATCAATGTGCTGAATATTACCTTCAGACCCCTCGAAAAGTGAATTTTTATTATTTAAATTGCCCTTTAGAGGTTGATTTTGTTGTAAATTTGTAGTATAATTATCTAAAGGCACTGTGTTTTCGGAGGATGCATTCTGTGCTCCCTGCGTATTGGTTGCGTTGGTTGCTTCCTGCTGAACATCACTGGATGGTGCATTTTCAGCCGATTGCAGGTCGGGCACTGGCTGCTCACCTTGCATAACAGACTGTCCCTGAACGGGTTGCTCTTGAGTAGGCTGACCTTCTGATGGCATCGGAGGCAGATCGCTGTAGATTATGGGTTTGTCCGATGCGGGCTGCTCTTGCTGCAGCTGAGCGTCAGGTTGCTGTACCGAACCGCCCATTGCAGGCTGAGGAGCTGCTTGAGCTTTCGATGTATCAGGGTTCTGCATATCTGCTTTGTTGAAGATAGCGGAATAAAGTCGGTTGAAAGAGTTTTTCAGCGACTCTCTTAAAGTTCCCGATGATATCTGGGTAAGCAGAAGGTTGAAATACTCCTTGCTCATGTACTTGCTGTTGTTGTAGCGTGACAGATTATGTGTTATGAGTGGGATAAGCATTTGAGTCTTATCATCATTCAGCAGGCTGCCGCTTACATCCTTGAGTATTGCCAGAGTTTCGCTCTTGAGGAAGTCGAAGTAGTTTTCGGCATCGTCAGCACCCCACTGCTGCGAAAGGTTCATCAGCTTTGCGGAGAGCTTTTCGTTAGGCGAATAATACTCGGATAGGAACTTCATATTAGCCCTTAGTGCACCGAGTATCTCGTTCTTGTTCTGGGCGAAGTTGAGGGATTTTAGCAGGTTGCCGATTATCTCCTTGGTGTCAGGGTCGGTGGTGGTCTTAGCCACCTCACGCAGCACATCGTAGAATTCGTGACCGCTGAACATCGTGTTCTGCTGTTCCTGATTCTGTATCTCCTGCACAAGCTCTTCGGGAGTTACATAAAGCTGAGCCGCAAGGTCTTCGAGTTTTCCGTAAAGCTCCGTATGACCCGTTATGAGCGCTTGATTGAGCACTTCAACATTGAGCAGGTCTTTCAGCGTTTCTACTGCGAGGGTAGGATCCTTCGCCATCTGGGTGGCAAGTGGGATAAGCTCACGGTTGCCCATCTCAAGCTGGGTACGACCACTGGAGCCGCCTGAGCCGTTTGCGCCGCCAACACCTGTTAGTTGGACTATATCAAAAGGCTCGGTGTTTTCGTCCGTAGGACGAGAGCTGTAGTTGTAGTTTTTCGCAGTTATAGGGTTGCTTATCTGCGGAATCTGTGCCATCGGCTGATCACTCCTTTTTGTTGAATAATAGCACGAATTTATTTCTTGCTTTTATTTTATCATAAAAAAACAGAATAATAAAGGGCTTTTTCAAAAAAAGTTGAAAATCGCATTAAATCCCAAAAACTATTTGCGCCTTTGAGCGTATAAGAAAGGACTGTATATTATGGCAAAAATCGAACCCGGCATGGAAGCTATGCTTGATATGTACTTCTATGAAACCAACACTCTGCTGGAGCAGCTTGACGAGATCTTGCTGCGCACTGAACAGGCAAACTGTTTCGACAGTGAGGACATCAAGGAGATCTTCCGTATTATGCACACCATCAAGGGCTCCTCTGCGATGATGGGATTCGACAATCTTTCCGTGCTTGCGCACAAGGCGGAGGATATGTTCTTTGTTATCAGAGAAAATCCTGATGTTATCACCGATGTCAGCTTTGTGTATGATCTGGTGTTCCAGGTATCTGACTCTTATAAGGCGCAGATCGAACAGATTCAGAACAATGTTGACGGCGAGTATGAGTCTACAGATTTTACAGATCTCATCAACAAGCTTCTGAAGGCTCGTGATGTGTTGCTTGGTGAAACTTCTGCGGATGCCATGGCCGAGACATCTCCTGCTGCCGCTGCTGCGCCTGTAGCTGAGGCTGCCGCACCTGCTGCAGAGGCACCTTCTGACAAAACGACCGTAAGAGTATTTTTCGAGGATGGCTGCCAGATGGAAAATCTGCGTGCTTTCCTTCTTATCAATACCATCAAGGAGGATTGCGCTACACTAGAGTTTGTACCCTCTGATGTTGAAACAAACCCCGATTCTTCCAAGGAGATCATCGAGAAGGGTTTCCTTATCACATTTACGCCTTTGGACAGCAAGCCCGAGATGATACTGAAGTCTATCGAAAGTGCGCTTAACGTACAGTCTTACGAGGTAGTGTCTGCGGCGACAGCTCCCGCACCTGCGGTTGATAACGCTCCTAAGACACAGCTTCCTCCTGAGCCTGCAGCGTCTGTGGCGGCTGCACCTGCAGCATCTGTAGCGGCTGCGCCTGCTGCCCCTGTAAAGGATAACTCTGTAGAAAAGGCACAGGCAGCTGTTGAAAAGGCACAGGCTGCAGGTGGTATGCAGAAGCAGAACCTCATCAGTGTTAACCTTGCAAAGCTCGATGCGCTGCATGATATCGTAGGTGAGATCATTACAACCGAGTCCATGGTCATCTCCAATCCTGACCTTGAAGGTCTTGAGCTTGAGAGCTTCAACAAGGCGGCAAGACAGCTGAGAAAGCTGACAAGCGAGTTGCAGGATACAGTAATGTCTATCCGAATGGTTCCCCTTGCAGGTGTGTTCCAGAAGATGAACAGAATAGTGCGTGATATGCGCAAGAAGCTCAACAAGGATGTTGATTTTGTTATCGAGGGTGAGGATACTGAGGTTGATAAGTCTATCGTAGACAGTCTGCAGGATCCGTTGATGCACCTTGTCAGAAACTGTATGGATCACGGTATCGAGGATACCGCTCAGGACAGAGTAAATGCTGGCAAGCCTGAAAAGGGCACACTCAAGCTCTCTGCTACCAACTGCTCGGGTGAGGTTATTATCACAGTTGCGGATGAAGGTAAGGGTACGTTGCCCGAGAAGATTCTTGCAAAGGCTAAGCGTCAGGGCCTGCTGACAAAGCCCGAGAGCGAGTACAGCGAGAAGGAGATCCAGAACATGATACTCCTCCCCGGCTTCTCTACGAACGAGCAGGCTACAGAGTTCAGCGGCAGAGGCGTTGGTATGGATGTTGTTAAGGCTAACGTTGAGAAGTGTGGCGGCTCTATCACTATCGACAGCAAGAAGGGACAGGGTACAAGCTTCATCATCAAGATCCCGCTGACACTTGCTATTATCGACGGTATGGAGGTTACCTGCGGTGATCTCGTATTCACCGTTCCGATCTCCACGATCCGTGAGAGCTTCAAGGCTGACTCCGGTCAGATCCTCTGTGATACCGACGGCAATGAGATGATAATGATCAGAGGCGTATGCTATCCCATCCTGCGTATGCACAAGAAGTTCGATATTGAAACTGAGGTCACCAACCTCGAAGACGGTATCTTCCTGCTGGTTGAAACAGACAACAAGAGTGTTTGCCTGTTTGCTGATAAGCTTATCGGTGAGCAGCAGGTAGTAGTTAAGCCCTTCCCCACATATCTTAATAAGTACAATATCAAGAGTGCGGGTCTGTCAGGCTGTACGATCATGGGTGACGGCAGTATTTCGCTGATCATCGACAGCAATACTCTTATCGGTTAATAGGGAGGTTTATAATATATGACTTACGAAGTTATCAAGGAGGCTGTGGCTAAGCAGCAGTCCGGCGACAAGAAGCTCGCAACTGAGAACAAGGTGCTGGGCAAGGTTATGACCTTCTATGTTGACGATACTATCTACGGTATCGAGATCGAGAATGTTGTTGAGATCATCGAGGTTCCTCAGATCACAAGAGTACCTCATCTGCCCCCCTTTATCAAGGGCATCATCAATGTACGAAGCAAGGTGGTTCCTGTAATGGACATCCGCACACGCTTTGGCAAGGAGGAGATTCCCTACACCAGCAGAACTTGTATCATCAGCGTTTGCATTGATGATACGGTTGTAGGCGTCATTGTAGACAGAGTAGCAGATGTTGAGGATATCCATTCCGGTGATATTTCCGCAACACCTGAAAACCGCAACAAGAACTCCAAGGATTTCATTCAGTACATGATCCGATCTGGTGAAAATGTGAAGCTTATCCTTGATGTGGCAAAGCTTTTGGGAGAGAATGAGGCATAAAACATGATGGAGATCACTGACCGTGAGTTTGAGCGCCTTGTCGCATATATGCATGATAATTACGGAATAAATCTTTCTGCAAAGAGAGTGCTTATACAGGGCAGACTCGGAAATATGCTGAAGGATCGTGGTTTTGCCAGCTATAATGATTATCTGGATGCGGTCATTGCGGATAAGTCGGGCGCTGAGGTGACTACTATCCTCAACAAGCTTACTACAAATCATACATTTTTCATGCGTGAGCCTGAGCATTATACCTATTTAAAAGAGGTAATACTTCCATATCTCGTCAAGACTGTTAAAAATAACGAGCTGCGTATATGGAGTGCAGGCTGCTCCTCGGGAGAGGAGTGTTACACCACTGCAATGCTGATAAACGAGTTTTTCGGCAGAGAAAAGGGCCGCTGGGATACAAAAATCCTTGCGACTGATATCTCTCACAGCGTTATGGAAAAGGCGAAGCGTGGCATATACACTGCGGAGGGCATGAAAGGGCTCAGTCCGGAATGGAAGGCTAAGTACTTTAAGCACCTCGGTGACGATAAATATGAGATCTGTCAGGCTATAAAGGATGAGATAATCTTTAAGCCCTTTAATCTCATGGATCCTATGCCAAAAAAATACATAGATCGTCCTTTTGATCTGATATTCTGCAGGAATGTTATGATCTATTTTGACCAGCCTACAAAGAATGCGCTGGTGAACCGTTTCTATGATGTTACAAAGCCCGGCGGATATCTCTATATCGGTCATGCTGAGAGCATCCCTAGGGGCGAGACCAAGTACCAGTATATCAAGCCTGCGATATATCGCAGAGGAGAAGACACCTGATAAGGAGCGTGTATGAAAAAGATCAAGCTGCTTGTTGTGGATGATTCGCTGCTGTTCAGAGAGGTATTAGCGAGATATATCCGCCTTGACGAGCAGATCGAAATTGTCGGCATGGCAGGCGATGCTTACGCTGCCCGTGACATGATCGAAAAATACGAGCCTGATGTAATGACCCTCGATATTGAAATGCCGAGGATGGACGGCGTTGCGTTTTTGAAAAAGTTGCTACCCGAGCGTTACATTCCAACGGTAATCGTATCCTCCTCGCAGGAGAAGCTCAAGCTAGGTGTTGAGGCTGGGGCAGTTGATTGCCTTTCTAAGCCGATAGCCCGCACGAATGCTGATATGCAGAAGTTTGCAAACACCGTATGTACTGTCATAAAAAGAGCGTATTCTAAGCACAACTTAAGCCGTATAGCAGAGGGTAAAGCGGCTGTATACATCAAGCCGATAAGAGATAAGGATGACAATAGTGCTACCATTAAGCCGCTTGGCGGCAGCACTTCACGTGTATCGGAAACTCGCCCGATGGAGAAAAATGTTGCTGTCAACGTATCTGCCAATCTTCGCAAAAGCGATGTTATTGTTGCACTTGGTGCATCTACCGGTGGTACAGAGGCACTGGAGCAGGTTATCAGGAGCTTTCCCGAGGAAATGCCACCAGTGCTGGTGGTTCAGCACATGCCTGCAGGCTTTACAAAGATGTATGCCGAGCGACTCAACCGCAGCTGCAAGGTGGAAGTCAAAGAGGCTGAGGATGGCGACAGGCTTCGCAGGGGACTTGTTATTATCGGCGCAGGAGAGCATCATCTTAGACTATGTAAGGACAGAAACGGATACTATGTTTCTTCCCGTATAGGCGATAAGGTGTCTGGTCACTGCCCGTCTGTGGATGTGCTGTTTGAAAGTGTAGCGCAGAATGCGGGCGGAAATGCTGCAGGTGCTATTCTGACAGGCATGGGTAAGGATGGCGCAGAGGGTCTGCTGAAAATGCGGAACTCGGGCTGCTTTACTGTGGGTCAGGACAAGGCGACTTGCGTTGTGTATGGTATGCCGATGGAGGCGTATAATATTGGCGCAGTGCAGGTGCAGGCTCCGTTATACAATATCGCTGATATTATCATGCGACAGGTATTATAGCAAGAATTTAAGCCACTCGTTTTGAGTGGCTTTTTGCTGTAATGGCGCAAATTATTATATCGTGCAAAATATAAGACGGCAGCTTTTCGCTGCCGTCTGTGGTCTTATTCGAGTCCTTTGAGTGCATTGATCTCGTCACGGCTGATACGCACATGACCGTCCTTAATGACCTTGACATCCTCTTTCTTTACAGAAACGGGAGCGTCGGGCTTTTTATCGAGCTTTATCTTCAGTACACCTGTAAGGAGATTAGCTTCGATAACGTGCCCCCTGCCCTCCTCTGTTTCTACATAAGCACCTACTTTTGGCGTGGTGCGGAGGAACTCATCATAGCAATTCTGCTCATATTTCAGGCAGCACATTAATCTGCCGCAGGTTCCTGATATCTTTGTGGGATTGAGCGAAAGCCCCTGTTCCTTTGCCATCTTGATGGAAACAGGCTGAAAATCTCCCAGAAAGCTTGCGCAGCAGAATGGTCTGCCGCATATTCCGAGACCGCCGAGCATCTTGGCCTCGTCACGAACGCCGATCTGGCGCAGTTCGATACGAGTGCGGTAGATTGCTGCAAGATCCTTTACCAGCTCACGGAAATCCACTCTGCCGTCAGCTGAGAAATAGAACAATATCTTGCTGCCATCAAAGGTGCAGTCGATATCGATAGGTTTCATATCGAGTTTGTGCTGGAGTATCTTCTCCCCGAATACCTGCATTATCTCCTGCTCTTTTCTGCGGTTTTCTTTCAGAGTATTGATTTCGGCTTCGGTTGCCTTGTGCATGACGCTTTTCAGCGGAGATACGATGCTGCTTTCAGGTACCATGCGGTTGTTTTGAACGACTTCTCCACATTCAACACCACGGGCTGTTTCTACGATTGCATATTCGCCCTGCTTGAATTGGATCTGTTTCGGTGAAAAATAGTAGACCTTGCCCACTTCTTTAAAGCGTATGCCGATGATCTCAACCTCAGTGTCGCTTTCGGCGGGTATGGATTTTGCATCTGCTTGAGGTGGATCGTTTTTGCGGTCGGGGTGACGGTCAAAATTTTTGCGAGGCGGTTTGTTGTGGGGTTTTGCTGCCTTTTCGTTTTTCTCAGGGGCAGTGTTGTCCTCGGGTTTGTTGTTTTTGGGGGCTATCTTTTCGGTAAAGTAATTGTTATCCATTGTATTTCCTTCGTTTTTATTCATCAGCGTGAGCCTAGCTTTGATGTAAGCTGGGCGGCTGTCAGTGCCAGATTTAAGTTATATTGCCTGTGGGATACTATTTCAAGTACGCATTCAAGCTTGCGTACTATTGAGCCTTCGTCGTAGGTCGCAGCGAGCTGCTGAGCCTCTTCCTTACCGCAGGAGGAAAGCTCTGCTCCGCAGCGGTGGGCTAATGCATCACGCAGGATGCCTGCAAAGTATTCGAGCGTGGCAGCGAATTCGTTCCTGCCCGTCTGTTCCGAGAGGGCTGCAAGAAGCATCAGACCGTCTTTTTTTGCGAGAGCTGCAGCTGCTTTTTTGGCGGAATCGATGAGCTTTGTTTCAGCTCCGTTTTCAAGCAGCTCAACACATTTTCCGATATTGCCGCTGGTTATCTCGGCGAGTTCTTTTGCCTTGTCAGGAGGTGTGCCCTTTTCGATAAGACACTCAATGCATTCAGTCACTGATGTGACGGGCACCTCGTATTCGGTAACTCGTGACAGAACGGTGGTAAGTATCTTACTGATGTTCTCGCATATAAAAATAAACCGAATGTGTGGAGCGGGTTCTTCAATGATCTTGAGCATCGTGTTCTGACAGTCGGCGGACAGGGTATCTGCATCCTCGAAGATGTAAATCTTTATGTCGCCATCGTTAGGCTTCACTACTGTGTCAGCGATAAGTTCTCTGATCTTTTTGATCTCATATTTATCATCGCAGAACTTCTTTGCGTGGATAACATCAGGGTGAGTAATATCGTCTATCCTGCTGCAGACAGGACAGTTGTCGCATGGTGGAGCACCACACATCATAAGCTTTGCGATATATAGGGCGGTGGTGAGCCTTCCGCTGCCGTTTTCTCCGTGCAGGAGTATGGCGTGGGACAGCCTGTTCTGAGCTGCGATGCTGTCGAGCTGCGCCTTGATGTCATCTTTGCCATAGAGCTTTATCATACTTTTTCAAATCTTTCTATGTTGGTCACGAAGATAGTTGCACCGCCGACTGAGACCTCGGCAGGAAAACTCGCATAGCTGCTCATGCCGTAGCTTGCAGTGTTGGGGACAAACTGCTTTCTTTTGTGACTATGCTTCTTGATGATGTCGACGATCTCATCGACCTTTTCGTCTTCTGAGCATATCATAAAGGTAGTGTTTCCTGCCATGAGAAAGCCGCCTGTTGATGCAAGCTTTGTGGCTTGAAAACCGGCCTTTGTGAGTGCAGTGGAAACGGGATGGCTATCGTCGTTGTTTACGATGGCATATATTAGCTTCATAGATGTCCCTCCGTGATCGGTTGAAGAAATAGTATACATTATATATTATACTTCATTTCTGCAAAAAAAGCAATAGTTTTATTATTATGCACAAAAATCCGTTGAAACAGGGTTGACAATATGTCGAAATATTGATATAATTAATGTACAATAGTCGATTAGCAGGCAGCGAAGCTGTCTGGATCTGAAAGGATGGTATCTTAAAATGGGCAAGTTTATCGTTAAGGAAACAAAAACAGGCTATACTATCAGCCTTAAGGCCGGCAATGGCGAGGTGATCGGAATTGGTGGCGAGGTGTTCAACACCAAGGCGAGTGCACTTAACAGCATCGAGAGCGTTAAGAAGAATGCTCCCATTGCTAACATTGAGGATCAGACAGTTGAGGGCTTCGAGGCTCAGAAGCACCCCAAGTTTGAGATCTATGTTGACAATGCAGGTGAGTTTCGCTTCCGCCTGAAGGCAAGAAACGGTGAGCCTATCCTCGCAAGCGAGGGCTACAAGTCTAAGCCCGGCTGTGAGAACGGTATTCAGAGTGTTATCAAGAACGCTCCTGAGGCAGCTGTTGAGGACGCTGAGTAATTAGCAGAGCACAATAATTCCCCTTCGCAGGAAGGGGAATTTGTTTTTTAAATGTTGGCAGACTTGCAGCAGAAATCATCGGCTGTAAGCTTGAGAACGACAACGCTGTTGAGAGATTGCTCGTTGTATTTATGTTCGCTGTCACTGTATTTTTTCATGATGTGGTTAAGACCTGTAAGCTTTTCGATGCCGTTGATTATCTCGATCTCTCCCCTACCAGTTATGCTTTCAAATGCAGCGGAAAAATCGCAGGCGATCTCACCTTCGATGATGCGCTCAAGCTTGTCGATTTCAAAAGCGGCACAGTTGTTGGTTTTGATCAGGTCGATCTTATGTCCTTGTGCTGCACAGTGAAAATATAATACAAGCTGTCCGCCATCAATGGTGTACCCGAAGCACATCGGTATAATGTAGGGATATTCACCGTCAAACAAGGCAAGGCGACAGACCTGTGCTTCGTCTAAAATTCGGTCTATCTCAGTAATGTTGGTTATTTCTCTGTCTGCTCTTCTCATGAGTATTTGCTCCATTCTTGTGTTCTTTTGTCTGTTTTTGAAGTTTTCTCTGTAAAAAAACAATTACCCGCCGGCTATGTGCAGGCGGGTGATATCCATCAAGGGATTTATGCAGAAGCGTTAGCCTTCTTTGCAAGTCTGGACTTGATGCGGGCAGCCTTGTTCTTGTGAACCAGACCCTTGCCTGCTGCCTTGTCTACAGCAACAACTGCATTCTTCATAGCAGCTGCGTCAGCACCCTCGGCACGTGCCCTCTTCAGGACGGTCTTGAGCTGGGTTTTAGCCGACTTGTTAGCAGCTGTTCTAGCTGCAGCGATGAGAACTCTCTTCTTAGCGGACTTAATGTTAGCCATAAATTTCACCTCCGTGATTAATTATTGGAACCGAACTAAAACCCTTGAATTTTTGCGCTAAAATTGGGAATATTTATCTATTATCACCAAAAACATTTATGCGCTCAAGCGGTTTTTTATACGCTCGATTTATTTTTTCTCATAATACACTTTATTATATCACAACTTAATTTAAATTGCAAGTGTTTTTTTGAATTTTTTTCTTTGTTACAGCGAATTAAGGGGGAACTATGCGAAACAGGACAGGTCTTGCGATGGAGGCAGCAGCCCATGCTAAGAGTAGCAGTGGGATAAAAGTGACAAACAGAGTGCTCGGAGGAGCAGAGATAACCGATACCAGAGTGTCAGAAGTGGCGGCAAAGAATTTCGGTATGAGGTGCGGACGCTACATCAGCATTGAAGCATCGCCGAGGGCTGAGATAGTGTGTGCACTTCTGAAGCGAGGTATGGAGCAGCTGATACCGCCTAAGGGGACGGTGCTTATTGCGGGTATCGGCAATGCAGCGATAACGCAGGATAGCTTAGGCCCACGAGTGGCATCGCTGCTTTCGCCGATGAAAGGCAAACGGTACAGGGTAAGAGTGATATCGGCTGCTGTTTCGGCAAAAACAGGGGTAGAAACAGCTGCAATGGTCAGGGCTGCTGCAGATGCAGCGGATGCGGATTTCGTGATAGCGGTTGATGCTCTTGCGTGCGAGGATGTATCACGGATAGGTAGGACGGTACAGATGACTGATGCTGGTATCGTTCCTGGAGCGGGAGCGTCGGCGGCAAGCGGTGAGTTGTCAGAGGAATCGCTTGGTATTCCCTGCGTAGCGGTGGGGGTGCCGACCGTGGCTGAACTATCCTCTGTTACACAAGAAAGCGATCATAATGGGTTGCTTATTTCAACGTCGGATTGCGATACAATGATACAGCTATGGGCGGAGGTTGTGGCAGCAGCGCTGTCGTCTGCCCTTAGATGAATATATTAATATTTAAATAGTATAAAGGGCGAAAAAAATATACAGAATGTGTAAAGGCGCAGCGTTATTGCCAATAGTTCAATGAATGAAGAAGCACTTGTGCAAGGTGCACAAGTGGCGGCGGGTGTTTTGGATGAATTTCTACATTCTGAAGAAGATAAAAAATAGCTAAAACGCTTGAAATTAAATGCTATATGTGTTAAAATATTTCTTGGTGACTGCACAGGTAAACTGTGCGTCAAACAATAACAGGCATGGCTGAGATGGCGGAGGTTGCGTACTTTGTGCGGTAATTCCGTCGGAGCAAGTTCGATTTCAAATCGGGCGGTGAAGATTTACAGAAAACGTGAGGTTCCCCCGTGGACGGCTCGTTAAAGTGTCCGGAAAGTTTCGGATAACTAATGTTGCTGTAGCGTGTAGTATGGAACACACGGCACAGTGGATTTTTCAAAACGGCTTTTGCCAGGCACAACACTTACAGAAGGGATTGAAAAACCATGGCAGCAAACGAGAAAATCAGAATCAAGATCAAGGGTTATGATCATGCAGTAGTTGATGCAGCGGCTAAGAAGATCGTTGAGACAGCTACTCGCACAGGTGCCAGAGTAGCTGGCCCCGTTCCGCTTCCTACTAATAAGGAAGTAATCACAATTCTGAGAGCGGTACACAAGTACAAGGACTCCCGTGAGCAGTTCGAGCTGAGAACTCACAAGAGACTTATCGATGTTATCCGTCCTGCTCAGAAGACAGTGGAGGCTCTCCAGAATCTGGAGCTCCCTGCAGGCGTAGAAATTTCAATGGATATCTAATCAATAGATCATTGGAGTTATGTTGACTTCGGTCAACCACTAACCATGCACCAAAGGTGCTTGGTCATGTTGGGGCAACAGCCTCAACCAATAACCAAAAGGAGGAAAAGCCGAAATGACAAAGGCAATCATCGGCAAGAAGATCGGTATGACACAGATCTTCGACGAGGCAGGTAAGGTCGTTCCCGTTACTGTAATCGAGGCGGGTCCCTGCGTAGTAGTTCAGAAGAAGACTACTGAGAACGACGGCTACGAGGCAGTTCAGCTTGGCTTCGGTGATGTAACACCTAAGCATGTAAACAAGCCTGAGGCAGGCCACTTTAAGAAGAACGATGTAGCGTTCAAGAAGACCCTCAAGGAGTTCCGCCTTGATGATATCTCCAACCTCAATGTTGGCGATGTGCTGAAGGCTGACGTTTTTGCTGCAGGTGACGTTATCGACGTTATGGGTACCAGCAAGGGTAAGGGCTTCACAGGCGCTATCAAGCGTCACAACCAGCACAGACTTGATGAGTCCCACGGTTCCGGTCCTGTAGTTAGACAGGCAGGCTCTATGGGTGCTTGCTCCAGCCCCTCCAGAATCTTCAAGGGTAAGGGCATGGCAGGTCACATGGGTGCTGAGAGAGTTACGGTTCAGAACCTGGTAGTAGTAAAGGTTGACGTTGAGAACAACCTCATCGCTATCAAGGGTGCTGTTCCCGGACCCAAGGGCGGCGTAGTTACCATCTGCGACGCTGTTAAGGCTTAAGAGGGGAGGACACTATCATGTCAAAGATTAATGTAGTAGATATGGCGGGTAAGGTCGTTTCCGATATCGAGCTTAACGACGCAATCTTCGGCATTGAGCCTAACAAGGTTGCAATGCACGCAGCAGTTGTAAATTACCTCGCAAATCAGCGTCAGGGCACACAGTCCACACTTACCAGAACTGAGGTAAGCGGTGGCGGCAGAAAGCCCTGGAGACAGAAGGGTACAGGTCACGCAAGACAGGGTTCCACAAGAGCTCCTCAGTGGAGACACGGTGGTATCGCACTTGGTCCTAAGCCCCGTTCTTACAGATATTCGCTTAACAAGAAGGTTAAGAAGCTCGCAATGCTCTCTGCTCTCTCCTGCAAGGTTGCAGACAACGAGATGATCGTTGTAAACGAGATCAAGACTGACGAGTTCAAGACCAAGACTATGGTAGCAATGCTCAAGGCTCTCGAGGCTGAGAAGAAGACTCTCATCGTTCTCGACAGCGTTGACAACAAGGTTATCAAGTCCGTTGCAAACATCAAGGGTGCAAAGACCACACAGGTTAACACACTTAATGTTTACGATATCCTTAACTGCGATAAGTTCGTTATCGTTAAGGGTGCCGTTGAGAAGCTCGAGGAGGTGTACGCATAATGACTAAGACAGCTCAGGATATCATTATCAAGCCCATCATCACAGAGCACAGCATGGAGTGCCTGGCTGCTGGCAAGTACACTTTCAAGGTTGCTAAGGATGCAAACAAGATCGAGATCGCTAAGGCAGTTGAGACACTCTTCAAGGGTGTTAAGGTTGCTAAGGTTAACACCATCAGCGTTCGTGGTAAGATGAAGAGAATGGGCAGAACCCAGGGTCGTACCTCCGCTTGGAAGAAGGCTATCGTTACTCTGGCAGAAGGCTCTAAGACAATCGAGTTCTTCGATGGAATGATTTAAGTAAGGAGTGAAATACAATGGCTATTAAGGTATACAAGCCTGTCAATAACAGCCGTCGTGGCATGACTGTTACTGATTACAGCGGCTTATCAAAAGTAGCTCCCGAAAAGAGCCTTTTAGAGCCCGTCAAGAAGACCGCTGGTAGAAACAGCTACGGTCGTATCACCGTTAGACATCACGGTGGCGGTAACAGAAGAAAGTACCGTGTGATCGACTTCAAGAGAAACAAGCTCGGCATGAACGCAGAGGTTATGACTCTCGAGTACGATCCTAACAGATCCGCATTCATCGCTCTCGTTAAGTACGAGGATGGCGAGAAGAGATACATCATCGCTCCCGATGGCCTGAAGGTTGGCGACACAGTTCGTGCAGGCAGCGATGCTGATATCAAGCCCGGTAATGCTCTTGCTCTGGCAGACATTCCCGTTGGTACAGTTATCCACAACATCGAGCTCTACCCCGGCAAGGGCGCTCAGCTCGTTCGTTCTGCTGGTAACATGGCTCAGCTCATGGGTAAGGAAGGCAAGCTTGCTCTTGTACGTCTGCCCTCTGGCGAGATGAGATATGTTCGTCTGGATTGCATGGCTACCGTTGGTGTAGTTTCCAACCTCGACCACGAGAACGTACATCTCGGTAAGGCTGGTAGAACACGTCACCTCGGCATTCGTCCTACAGTTCGTGGTTCTGTAATGAACCCCAACGACCACCCGCACGGTGGTGGTGAGGGTAAGTCCCCCATCGGCCGTCCTGGTCCTGTTACTCCTTGGGGCAAGCCTGCTCTCGGTTACAAGACTCGTTCTACCAAGAAGGCTTCCAACAAGTTCATCGTTAAGAGAAGAAATTCTAAGTAATGCCATAACCCAAAAGTTGTTGTTAACAAGAACAGCGTTGCACATCATCATTAAAGTTGTGCGTAAAACGGCTAGCCGTAAACGCTGCTCATTAACTTGCAGCTTAACTTGAAAGGAAATAATTAATTATGGGAAGAAGTACTAAGAAGGGACCTTTTATACAGGAAGCTCTGTATAAGAGAGTTCTTGCTATGAACGAAGCAGGCGAGAAGAAGGTTCTTAAGACATGGAGCCGCTCTTCCACAATATTCCCTGACTTCGTAGGTCACACATTTGCTGTTCATGACGGCAGAAAGCATGTCCCTGTATATGTGACAGAGGATATGGTAGGTCATAAGCTTGGCGAATTTGCTCCTACAAGAACCTATAAGGGTCACGCAGGAAGCAAGACAACAGGCAAGAAGTAAGGAGGAGAAAATATGGAAGCTAGAGCTGAACTCAGACAGGTTCGTATTTCTCCCAGAAAGGTTGGCATCGTGCTCGACCTTATCAGAAATCAGCCTGTTGATATCGCAATGGCGATACTCAATAACACCCCTAAGTCCGCTTGCGAACCTCTCGCAAAGCTCCTTAAGTCTGCGGTTGCTAACGCAGTGAACAACAACAATATGGACGCTAACCGTCTGTATGTTGCAGAGTGCCACTGCGGCGCTGGTATCACACTTAAGCGCATCAGACCCAAGGATCACGGTCGTGCTCACAGAATACTGAAGAGAACTTCCAATATCGTACTGGTTGTTAAGGAAGCTGAAGAATAAGAGAGGAGAATTACAATGGGACAGAAGGTTAATCCCCATGGCCTCAGAGTAGGTGTTATCAAGGGTTGGGACTCCCGCTGGTATGCAGGCAAGTCTAACTACGGTGACAACCTCGTTGAGGACTATAAGATTCGTGAGCTTCTGAAGAAGAAGCTTTACAAGGCTGGCGTTCCCACGATCGAGATCGAGAGAACTGCTGCTAAGGTTACAGTTGGCATCTACTGCGCAAAGCCCGGTATGGTTATCGGTCAGAAGGGCGCTGAGGTTGACAAGCTGAAGGCTGAGCTCGAGAAGTTCACCGGCAAGACTGTTGACATCAAGATCATCGAGGTTAAGAACCCCGATATGAATGCACAGCTGGTAGCTGAGAACATCGCTCAGCAGCTGGAGGGTCGTGTATCCTTCAGACGTGCTATGAAGTCTGTTATCGGCAGAACAATGAGAAGTGGCGCTAAGGGTATCAAGACCATGGTAAGCGGCCGTCTCGGCGGTGCTGAGATCGCAAGAAGCGAGATGTACCACGAGGGTACAATCCCGCTGCAGACACTCCGTGCTGACATCGATTACGGTGTTGCAAGAGCTAACACAACTTACGGCGTTATCGGCGTAAAGGTTTGGATCTACAAGGGTGAAGTTCTGAAGGGTCAGGTTCCTGCTCAGAGAGCTGAGAGAACTGAGCGTCCCGACAGACGTCGTCGTGATGATAGAAACGGCAGAGGCAGAGATAATCGTCGTCCTCGCAGCCCCAGAAAAGAAGGAGGTAACGAATAATGCTGCTTCCAAAGAGAGTAAAGTATAGAAGAGTTCAGAGAGGCCGCCGTTCCGGTGTTGCTACTCGTGGTAACAAGGTTACCAATGGTCAGTTTGGTCTTCAGGCTCTCGAGGCTGCTTGGATCAAGTCCAACCAGATCGAGGCTGCCCGTATCGCTATGACACGTTACATCAAGCGTGGCGGTCAGGTATGGATCAAGATTTTCCCCGACAAGCCCGTTACAGGTAAGGCTCTCGGTACTCGAATGGGTTCCGGTAAGGGTGCTCCTGAGTACTGGGTAGCTGTAGTAAAGCCCGGCAGAGTAATGTTCGAGATCGCTGGCGTTCCCGAGGAGACCGCTCGTGAGGCTATGCGTCTTGCAATGCACAAGCTGCCTATCAAGTGCAAGTTTATTAAGAAGGAAGAAGGTGAGCTTTAATGAAGGCTTCAGAAATCAAGTATCTCTCCGAGACCGAGCTCGAAACAAAGCTCGCAGAGCTCAAGCAGGAGCTTTTTAATCTCCGTTTCCAGCTTGCTGTAAATCAGCTTGACAACCCCACCAGAATTAAGGCTGTCAAGAAGGACATCGCTCGCATCAAGACCATTCAGCGTCAGCGTGAGCTGTCTAACGACTAAGGAAGGAGGAACGAAACATGGAAAGAGCTTTAAGAAAGACCAGAATTGGTAAGGTTGTAAGCAATAAGATGGACAAGACAATCGTTGTTGCCATCGAGGACAATGTTCGTCACCCTCTTTACAAGAAGATCGTAAAGCGTACAATCAAGCTGAAGGCACACGATGAACAGAACACTTGCGGAATCGGCGACAGAGTTGAGATCATGGAGACTCGCCCCCTTTCCAAGGATAAGAGATGGCGCCTTGTTAACGTCATCGAGAGAGCTAAGTAATTTGCTCGCTAATTGAACGAAAGGAGTTTATAAGCCATGATTCAGATGCAGACACTGCTCAAGGTTGCTGATAACACAGGCGCTAAAGAGCTTATGTGTATCAGAGTGCTCGGCGGTACTCGCAGAAAGTATGCGAATATCGGCGACGTTATCGTAGCTTCCGTTAAGAAGGCTTCCCCCGGCGGCATCGTTAAGAAGGGCGACGTAGTTAAGTGCGTTGTTGTTCGTTCCGCAAAGGGTCTGAGAAGAGATGACGGAACATATATCCGCTTCGATGAGAACGCAGCGGTTATTATCAAGGAGGACAAGAATCCGAAGGGAACTCGTATTTTTGGCCCAGTTGCAAGAGAGCTGCGTGACAAGGACTTCATGAAGATCCTGTCCCTCGCTCCCGAAGTACTTTAATAGGAGGAGCCCCGTATGAATAACTTAAATGTTAAGACCGGCGATAAGGTTAAGGTTATCAGCGGTCACGAGAAGGGCAAGTCCGGCAAGGTTGTCAGCGTTTCCGCTAAGGAGAACAAGGTCATTGTTGAAGGCGTAAACATGGTTACAAAGCATGTTAAGCCCAGACAGGCTGGACAGCCCGGCGGCAGAGTACAGGCTGAGGGTGCTATGTACGCATCCAAGGTTATGCTCGTTTGCCCCAAGTGCGACAAGACAACACGTATCGCACACAAGATTGAAGATGGTAAGAAGATCAGAGTTTGCAAGCACTGCGGCGCAGAGCTGAAATACTGATATTGCTAACGATTGGTCGGGTACAAGAAATGCGCTCTGCATAGCGCAGGCGCATTAAAATCCGGCTGTCAGATTGGAGTATAACAATGGCTAGAATGAAGGAATTCTACAAAGAGACCGTTGCTCCCGCACTGTTCAAGAAGTTCGGCTACAAGTCTGTAATGCAGACTCCCAAGCTGAACAAGATCGTTGTTAACGTAGGCTGCGGTGAGGCAAAGGAAAACCAGAAGATCATCGAGACAGTTATGAACGAGCTTGGCACTATCACAGGTCAGAAGCCTGTAGCTTGCCGTGCTAAGAAGTCTGTAGCTAACTTTAAGCTCAGAGAGGGACAGATCATCGGCGTTAAGGTAACACTTCGTGGCGATGTTATGTATGAGTTCCTGGACAGACTGTTCAACGTTGCTCTTCCCCGTGTTCGTGACTTCAGAGGCATCAATGCTAACTCTTTTGACGGTAGAGGCAACTACTCTATGGGTATCAAAGAGCAGCTTATCTTCCCCGAGATCGAGTATGATAAGATCGATGCTGTAAGAGGTATGGACATCAACTTCATCACAACTGCAAAGACTGATGAAGAGGCAAGAGAGCTGCTCACACTCATGGGCGCTCCGTTTGAGAAGTAAGAAAGGACGAAGGAAAACTTATGGCTAAGAAGTCAATGATTGCTAAGCAGCAGAGAGCTCCCAAATTTTCCACCCGTGCCTACAACAGATGCAAGATTTGCGGCAGACCCCACGCATACCTTCGCAAGTTCGGTATCTGCAGAATCTGCTTCAGAGAGCTTGCTTATAAGGGTCAGATTCCCGGTGTGAGAAAGGCTAGCTGGTAAGCTGCACAAGGAATGATCAGGTTCCACTAATTTGTTCCCTCGCCGGGCGGGTTTTTGGCTACGAATAAAGCTCGGCTTTAGGAACTCGGGATGTGTCTGAGATGCTACAGATGCAAACTGGTTCCCCATATACTGCCCGAAAGGGTAAATCATGACAGTACGACGGACAATTTGACTCCGTAACGGCTATCAAACAGGAGGTAAACAATGCAGATCACTGATACTATCGCAGATATGCTGACACGAATCCGTAATGCAAACGCTGCGAAGCACGCTTCTGTAGATATCCCCGCTTCCAACATCAAAAAGCAGATCGCACAGATCCTGCTCGATGAGGGTTACATCAAGAGCTTCAAGGTAATTGATGACAACAAGCAGGGTATCATCAGAGTAACACTTAAGTACACAGACACTAAGGCACAGGTTATCACAGGTCTTCGCCGTGTTTCCAAGCCCGGTCTGAGAATCTATTCTAACTGCAAGGATATGCCCAAGGTAATGAAGGGTCTCGGTATCGCTATCGTTTCCACATCCAAGGGTATCATGACTGACAGAAAGGCTCGTGAGCTCAATGTCGGCGGCGAGATCCTTGCGTTCATCTGGTAAGGAGGAAGGTAACATGTCTAGAATTGGTAATAAGCCTGTTGCTATCCCCGCAGGTGTAGAGGTAAAGATCGACGGTACAGTAGTTACCGTTAAGGGTCCCAAGGGCACCCTCACAAAGGAGTTCAACTCCAACATGAAGATCACTGTTGACGGCGCAGTTCTTACTGTAGAGCGCCCCAACGACGAGAACGTTAATAAGTCTCTCCACGGTCTTACAAGAACACTCATTAACAACATGATCATCGGTGTTACAGAGGGCTACGCTAAGGAGCTCGATGTTAACGGTGTAGGCTACAGAGTTCAGAAGAACGGCAAGGACGTTAAGATGAACCTTGGCTTCTCCCACGATGTTATCGTATCCGATACTGACGATATCACACTTGAGGTTCCCGGACCCAACAAGATCATCGTAAGAGGTATCGACAAGCAGAAGGTTGGTCAGATGGCTTCCGAGATCAGAGGAAAGCGTCCTCCTGAGCCTTACAAGGGCAAGGGCATCAAGTACGCCAACGAGGTTATCCGCCGCAAGGAAGGTAAAGCCGGCAAGGGTAAGAAGTAAAACCAGCTACGAAAGGACTGAAAATAAATGGTTAAAATTATTGACAAGAATAAGAGCAGACTGCGCCGTCATAAGCGTGTTCGTGCTAAGATCAGCGGTACCGCAGAGTGCCCTCGTCTTAATGTTTTCCGTTCTTCCCAGCACATTTACGCTCAGATCATTGATGACGTAAAGGGTGTTACTCTCGCAGCTGCTTCCTCTACCGAGAAGGGTTTTGAGGGCTTCGGCGGCAACTGCGAGGCTGCTAAGAAGGTTGGCCTGATGATTGCTGAGAAGGCAAAGGCAGCAGGCATCACCGATGTCGTTTTCGACAGAGGCGGCTATGTGTACCACGGCAGAGTTGCTGCTCTGGCTGAGGGTGCAAGAGAAGGCGGACTTAATTTCTAATAAGGAGGGACTAACACTTTGGCACTTTTAAATGCAAACGATTATGAGCTTGCCGAAAAGGTAGTAGCTATAAACCGTGTTTCGAAGACTGTTAAGGGCGGACGTATCATGAAGTTCTCCGCACTGGTTGTTGTCGGCGACGGCAATGGCGTAGTAGGCTTCGGCATGGGCAAATCCAACGAAGTTCCCGACGCAATCCGCAAGGGCATCGAGGATGCTAAGAAGAATCTTCACAAGATCGCTCTTAAGGGAACAACAATTCCTCACGAGGTTACAGGTAAGTTTGGTGCAGGCGCAGTTCTGATGCGTCCCGCTCCTGAGGGTACCGGCGTTATCGCAGGCGGTCCTGTTCGTGCAGTCATCGAGATGGCTGGTATCAAGAACATCCGTACCAAGTCCCTGCGTTCCAACAACCCCAGCAACGTAGTACGTGCTACAATGGCAGGTCTGACATCTCTCAGAACCGCTGAAGAGGTTGCTGCTCTCAGAGGAAAGACTGTTAAGGAAATCTTATAAGCAGTACGAAAGGAAGTATTACAATGGCTCTTAAAATCACACTTGTACGTTCTCTGAACGGCTGCAAGAAGAATCAGATTGCCACTGCGTATTCCCTTGGTCTGCGCAAGGTAAATTCTGTAACAACTCAGCCCGATAATGCGGCTACAAAAGGTAAGATCAATACTATCGCTCACCTTGTAAAGGTTGAAGAGGTTTGATTACAGCAATAGTTAAATACAATTCCAAATTACTAGGGGGTGCACAGTAATGAAGCTTTACGAATTACAGCCTGCTGCAGGCTCTGTTAAGGACGTTAAGCGTATTGGCCGTGGCCACGGCTCCGGTAACGGTAAGACAGCCGGCAAGGGTCACAAGGGTCAGAAGGCTCGCTCCGGCGGCTCCATCAGACCCGGTTTTGAAGGCGGTCAGATGCCTCTGCAGAGAAGAATGCCTAAGAGAGGCTTTAACAACATCTTCGCTACAGAATATGCAACAGTTAATGTTTCCGCACTTGAGGAGCGTTTCGAGAATGGTGCAGTAGTTGATGCTGCAGCTCTCGCAGCTTGCGGTCTTGTTAAGGACGCTAAGGACGGTATCAAGATCCTCGGTAACGGCGAACTCACAAAGAGCCTTACAGTAAAGGCAGCAAAGTTCACCGCTTCCGCTCAGGAAAAAATTGAAAAGGCAGGCGGAAAGGCTGAGGTGATCTAATGTTACAAGTCATCCGTAATGCGTGGATGGACACGCAGCTGCGAAAGAAGATTTTGTATACACTGTTCATCATCGTGCTGTTCCGTTTAGGTTCTGCAATTTACGTTCCCTACCTCAACAACGAGTCTATCGGTAATATGTTCAGCGACGGCTCGCTTTTCACCTACATGAACACCATGACTGGTGGTGCGATGGCTAAGGGAACTCTGCTGGCAATGTCGATCACGCCTTACATCAATGCGTCGATCATCATCCAGCTGCTCACATACGCTATTCCTCCTTTGGAGAAACTCTCCAAGGAGGGCGAAGAGGGCAGAAAGAAGATCAATTATATCACTAAGTATACTGCGCTGGGTATTGCGCTGGTACAGGCTTTCGGTTTCTACCTCACATTAAAGTCGGGTACAACTGTTAATGACCAGCACGTTGCTCTGCTGAAGTATGGTGATATCTACGATTACTCTTCCGATACATTTTCGGTAGTGCTTTCTGCTATCACGATCATTGCTTGCCTTGTTGCGGGTGCTTCGCTGATTATTTGGTTGGGTGACCGCATCAATGAAAAGGGTATCGGTAATGGTATCTCCATGATCCTGTTCGCAGGTATCATTGCAGATGTTCCCAATACTGTTAACTACTTCATCGAGATGTGCAAGGTTGATATGAAGAATCTCATTCTCATCATCATCTATTGCGTCGTTATGGCAGCGATGGTATGGTTCGTTATCTTCATCACAAATTCTGAGAGAAGAATTCCGATCCAGTATGCTAAGCGTGTTGTTGGCAGAAAAATGTACGGTGGCCAGTCCACTCATATTCCGATCAAGGTAGCTATGACAGGTGTTATGCCCATCATCTTCGCTTCTTCGATCACAATGCTTCCCCAGACAATTTGCAGCTGGTTCGGTATTACCGGTCAGGGCGACTCTTTCTGGGATGGCTTCATCAGAGTGTTCAACTATGGTTCACCTCTGTACGCAGTAGTTTTCTTCGTGCTGATTATTGCGTTCACTTATTTCTATGTTTCTATGACATACAATCCTGTTGAGATCGCTAACAATCTGAAGCAGAACAACGGTGCTATCCCCGGCTACAGACCCGGTAAGCCCACTTCTGATTTCATTCATAACTCTCTCAACAAGATCACACTTATTGGTGCGATATTCCTCGGAATCATCGCAATATTCCCCATTATCTTCTCTATGGTAACAGGTATGACGGGCGTTCAGCTTGGCGGTACAACGATCCTTATCGTAGTCAGCGTTGCCCTTGAAACTGTAAGAACACTGGAGAGCCAGATAATGGTGCGTCACCATGGCGGCTTCCTTGATTAACGAATAGGAGAACAATATGAATCTGATTTTTTTAGGCGCTCCTGGCGCAGGTAAAGGAACTCAGGCGGAGGTTGTTTGCAACGAGCTCAACATTCCCGCAATCTCCACAGGCAATATGCTTCGTGAGGCAGTAAAGAACGGCACACCCGCTGGTCTGGCTGCTAAGGAGTGCATGGACAAAGGCGACCTCGTTCCCGATGAGATCGTAATCGGTATTCTGAAGGACAGGATCGCACAGGACGACGCTAAGAACGGTTTCATCCTCGACGGTTTCCCCCGTACTGTTTCTCAGGCGGAGGCACTGGAGAAGATGGGCGTTAACATTGATAAGGTTGTGGAAATCCACGTTGCAGACGAAAAGATCACAGCAAGAATGTCTGGCAGACGTGTTTGCGAAGGCTGCGGTAACTCTTACCACATCGAGTACAAGCCTACTAAGGTTGAAGGCATTTGCGATGCTTGCGGCGCAAAGGTCGTTCAGAGAGTCGATGACAAGCCTGAGACAGTCCTCAGCCGTCTGGAGACCTATCACGAAAAGACCGCTCCCCTTAAGGATTTCTACGCAGCTAAGGGTAAGCTGGTAACTGTAGAGGGTCAGGAAGAAATTGCTGATACCTCCAAACTGACACTTGCAGCTGTTAAAGGCTGATAGAAAAGCGTGGTAGAATGATCCAAATCAAAAATCCAACCGAACTGAAGCTTATGCTGAAGGCAGGCGAACTTGCTGCGCAGGCTCTTGAGCTTGCAGGCAAGCACGCTGTGCCTGGTATTTCCACATGGGAGCTTGACAGAATCGTTGCTGAGTACATCAAGTCCCATGGCGGTAGCTGCCCCTGTAAGGGATACGGCGGCTTCCCCGCTCACAACTGCTTCTCCATTAACGAGGAGTTGATCCACGGCATCGCTTCTAAGAAGAGAATACTTCATGAGGGCGACATTATTTCCTGCGATATCGTTGCTGAGCTTAACGGCTTCATGGGCGATAATACTAAGACATTCAAGGTAGGCAAGGTCTCTGATGAGGCTGAGCGACTGATGAAGGCTACTGAAGAGGCACTTTATAAGGGCATCGAACAGGCGGTGGCAGGAAACAGAGTGGGCGATATATCAAATGCGATCCAGCAGCACGTTGAGTCCTATGGCTATGCGGTTGTACGCAAGTTCATCGGTCATGGCGTCGGCAGAGATATGCATGAGGATCCCGAAGTTCCGAACTTTGGAAAAGCAGGTCGTGGCCCCAGACTTCTGGAGGGCATGACAATCGCCATCGAGCCAATGGTCAATACCAATGTTCCCGAGGTCAACATACTTGGCGACAAGTGGACAGTTGTAACGACAGACGGTAGTTTAAGCTGTCATTTTGAGCACACCGTTGCAATAACGAATGCTGAGGCGCTCATATTGACATTACCGGAGCATTAAGATGGAATTTGTGACAGGAATGGTTGTTATAAGCTCCGCTGGGCATGACTGCGGCAAATGGTTCGTGGTCACGGGAGCTGACGAGCAATATGTATATGTTGCTGATGGAAAGGAGCGCAAGCTCTCTTCCCCCAAACGAAAGAACAGACGGCATTTGCACAAGACGGACAAAGTGATCCCCGCCGAGTGTATGTCGGACAATAAGCTGCGCAAGGCGCTAAACGCTATGAGCGCACAAAACATCGCCGAGGAGAGTGAAAAGCTTGTCTAAAGAAGATGTATTGGAAGTTGAAGGCGTAATTCTCGAAGCTCTTCCGAACGCACAGTTCAAGGTTGAGCTTTCTAACGGTCATGTTATTCTGGCTCACATCAGTGGCAAGCTGAGAATGAACTTCATTCGCATCCTGCCCGGTGACAAAGTGACCGTTGAAATGTCGCCTTATGACCTCACAAAGGGCAGAATTACTTGGCGTGCCAAGTGATAATGCGACAAAGTCAACAAACCTATAAGGAGGGTTATTTAAATGAAAGTAAGACCTTCAGTAAAGCCTATATGCGACAAGTGCAAGGTTATCAAGCGTCATGGCAAGGTAATGGTTATTTGCGTTGAACCTAAGCACAAGCAGAGACAGGGCTAATAAGCCTGATCCCATTTCAGAGGAGGAAAAATTATGGCAAGAATTGCTGGTGTAGACCTGCCTAAGGAAAAGCGCGTAGAAATAGGCCTGACCTATGTATACGGCATCGGCAGAAAGTCTGCAAATGATATTCTGGCTAAGGCCGGCGTTAATCCTGACACTCGTGTTAAGGATCTGACAGACGACGAAGAGGCTAAGATCCGTGAAGTAATCGACCACGGCTATCTTGTAGAGGGTGACCTGAGAAGATCTGTTGCTCTCAACATCAAGAGACTGGTTGAGATCAACTGCTTCCGTGGCACTCGTCATCGTAAGGGTCTTCCCTGCCGTGGTCAGCGTACCAAGACAAACGCTAGAACACGTAAGGGTCCTAAGAAGACCATCGCTAATAAGAAGAAGTAATCGAAAGGTGGTATTTTAATGGCAGCAACTAAGGGCAAGCAGGTTATCCGCAGACGCCGTGAGCGCAAGAACATTGAGAACGGCGCAGCTCATATCCAGTCCACATTTAATAACACAATCGTTACCATTACTGACCTTCAGGGCAACGCTCTTTCCTGGGCAAGCGCAGGCGGACTCGGCTTCAGAGGCTCCAGAAAGTCCACTCCCTTCGCAGCTCAGACAGCAGCTGATGTTGCAGCAAAGGCAGCTATGGAACATGGTCTCAAGACCGTTGAGGTATTCGTAAAGGGTCCCGGCGCAGGTCGTGAGGCAGCTATCAGAGCTCTCCAGGCAGCAGGTCTCGAGGTTAAGCTCATCAAGGATGTAACACCCATCCCCCACAACGGATGCCGTCCTCCTAAGAGAAGACGTGTCTGATCAAACCGAGCTATTCGTTTACTCGGCGTCGGCATAATGCCGATATCAAAGGAGTTACGGTGTGCATAGGGCGCATTCGGCTCCATACTAGAATAACGGAGGAAAATCACAATGGCAGTAAATCGTGATCCCATTTTAAAGAAGTGCCAGGCTCTCGACATTAGCCCCGCAGTTCTCGGTTACAGCAAGACTTCTAACAGAAAGCGTGACGATAACAAGAGAAAGAAGGTTTCTGAGTACGGTTCTCAGCTGAAAGAGAAGCAGAAGCTCAAGTTCATCTACGGCGTTCTCGAGAAGCAGTTCTATCACTACTATGAGCTCGCTACAAAGATGGAGGGTATCGCAGGTGAGAACCTGATCGCACTCCTCGAGTCCCGTCTGGACAACATCGTTTTCAGAATGGGTATGGCTTGCACACGTCGTGAGGCTCGTCAGCTCGTTTCCCATGGTCACTTCTGCGTAAACGGCAAGAGAGTTGACATCCCCTCTTACAGAGTTAAGGTTGGCGATGTTATCTCCATCAAGGAGACCAGCAAGAAGAGCAAGAAGTTCGAGCAGATCGCTGAGGTTGCAGGCGGCAGACTCACTCCCATCTGGCTTGACGTAAACAAGGAAGCAGGCACCGCAAAGGTTCTCCGTGCATTCCAGCGTGAGGATCTTGACTACGAAATCGCTGAGCACTTAATTATCGAGTTGTATTCTAAATAATAGCCACAAGGCATACACCTATTTAGTGCAGTTATTTTTAATTCATAATCTGCAGCGACTTGTTTATACTGCGCAACTGTGCCAATACTTTTCAGTAGCGGCACAGGCAGAGTGTGATTTAAAATTAACAGCGAATACGACAGTAAGCACAGGATAATTAACGACATGAGAACTTGTGGAGGGTTACAAAATGCTTGATAAATACGAAAAGCTGAATATTGACACCATACACTTAAGACCCGACGGAACATATGGAGAGTTCGTTCTGAAGCCTCTCCAGAGCGGTTACGGCAATACTCTGGGCAACAGCCTCAGACGTGTACTGCTCTCCTCTCTTCCGGGTGTTGCTGCAACATCTGTCAAGATCGACGGTGTACAGCACGAGTTTTCTACCATTCCCGGAGTTAAGGAAGATGTTACCGAAATAATCCTCAATATCAAGGGACTCAAAGCTAAAATGTACGGCGAAACGCCCAAGACCATCTATATCGATGCTGAGGGTGAAGGCGTAGTTACAGCAAGCGATATCAAGACTGACAGCGAGGTAGAGATACTCGATCCCAGTATGCATATTGCTACACTCGGCGCCGGTGCTAAGCTTTACATGGAGATTACACTTGACAGAGGCAGAGGCTATGTTTCTGCCGAGCAGAACAAGGATATCCTGCAGCCCGTTATCGGTATTATCCCGATCGACAGCATCTATACTCCTGTTCGCAAGTGCAATTACACTGTATCTAACACCCGTGTTGGCCAGAGAACAGACTTTGAAGAGCTCAACATCTCTATCTGGACAGACGGTACAATTTCTGCTAAGGAGGCTGTATCCGGTGCAGCTAAGATCCTCATCGACAGACTGAAGTATTTCGCAGATCTTTCTGACGATACTGATCAGCCTATCATGATCGAGGAGGAGAAGGACAGCGGCAAGGATAAGACTCTTGAAACGACTATAGAGGAACTCGAGTTGTCTGTACGTTCCTTCAACTGCTTGAAGAGAGCAGGCATCAACACCGTTGCCGATCTCATCAACAAGTCACCTGAGGACATGATGAAGGTTAGAAACCTCGGTAAGAAGTCCTTTGACGAGGTAAAGGCAAAGCTCCAGTCCCTCGGCTTAGACTTAACACCGTCCGATGACAACAACTAATCTCTGATACCGAGCAGCTTCGGCTGCAAGGTGTCATATCTGATACTTTATATCCTATCGAAAGGAGAATGGTAAAATGGCAGGTTCTAGAAAGCTGGGCAGAGCCAGCGACCACAGAAAGGCAATGCTGAGAGGCATGGTTACTTACCTGCTCGAGAACGGTAAGATCGAGACTACCGTTACTCGTGCTAAGGAAGTTCGTGCAATGACTGAGAAGATGATCACTCTCGGTAAGGCTAATACACTGCACTCCAGACGTCAGGTTCTGGCATACGTAACAAAGGAAGATGTTGTAAGCAAGCTGTTTACAGATATCGCTCCCAAGTACGCTGACAAGAACGGCGGTTACACAAGAATTTATAAGATCGGCCCTCGCCGTGGCGACGCAGCTGAGATGGCAATCATCGAGCTTGTATAATTTTTGAAGCAATAGACCCCTCCCTGTTAAGGGAGGGGTTTTATTTATTGACTTTTGGGCAGGTAGTTGATATAATATAACAAAGATATTACATTTTTAGTTGGAGGCAGTGATATGAAGGCAGATATTGTTGTAAAAGCTATAATTTTTAATCGCAGGCAAAAAAGGCTGCTTCTTGTTCAACGATGCGGAGATGATGATATTGGTGCAAATACTTGGGAGAACGCAGGTGGAAATGTTGAGGCAGGTGAAACTCCTGAAGAAGCAATGATGAGGGAGATAAAAGAAGAAACAGGCATTGCTGATATCAGTATACAACGAGTTGCTTATGTGACACTGGTTAACAGCAAAACACCGTATCTTATCATTGCCTATCTTTGCGAGGCTTTGTCGGATGCAGTAGTTTTGAGTGATGAGCATCAAGCATATATCTGGGCAGATAAGGATAAATGTATACAGATGCTTCCCAATGCGATAATAGATGATTTCAAGAAAAACGGAATCTTTGATGTATTGTCCGAATAAGCGAACACAAGTATAAAAGCTGAACAATCAACAAAATGAAGCAGGTGAACATGAAAACATTAATACTCAAAGATGGCTATGAGATACGTTATGAGTTGACTCGAAAGCGAGTTAAAAACATCAATTTTCGCATAGCTGCAGATGGTGTTATCAGAGTATCCGCAAACAGCAGGGTATCTGAAAAATACATAACCGATCATATACAATCTCACTCAGCAGAGTTTGTTCGTGCGATCGAGAAGACCCTTGCACGACAAAGCCGCATAAGCAATGATAGCACGGATACAGTTCGTTGGCTAGGCAAGGAGTACGCAGTAGAGCTTATCAACGATGGAGGCGAGTATGCAGAGTTAGTTGATGATATGCTTCGTCTGTACACACTTTCGAACGATGAGCGTGATCGTTTGGATCTAATAGAGCACTGGCGAAGCAATGCATTTGTTGAGTTGTTGAAAGAGCTGAACGATGAGGTTCGCAATATCCTCATAGCAGATGGTAGAACTCCGCCGCCAACAGTCATCACGATCAAAGTGATGAAGTCACGCTGGGGAAGTTGTAGCTATAATAGAGGGCGGATATCCATTAATTACAGACTGGCTGCGTATCCCCGTGAAACAGTGTTGGGGGTTCTTTGGCACGAATATATTCATTACTGGCATCACGATCATCAGGATGGGTTCTACAGACAGTTACTGCATTATTATCCCGAGTATTACAAATGGGACAGATTATTAAAATGAAAGCCGACTCAAACGAGTCGGCTTTCTTGATGCTTAATGATTATATAAGGCTATCAAGCTTGGAGATGGAGCTGTTCAAAGAGGACAGTGCGCTGTTTGTTGAGCTCTTAAACGAGGAGAGCGTAGAGGATGGCGAATACTGTATCTCAGAGTTCAGCGTTACAAGCTGGTCATTGATATTGCAAAGCTGTGTATAAGCGGAAGAATATGCTGAGGGTGCGCTGCTGAGTATCTCCGTGTATACCTCTACCTCAAATGCATAGCCTGCAGCCTTCATGTAAGTGCTGCTGACAGATGAGTTACGCAGCAGCTCGAGTGCCTTTGTATCAAAGCTGCTGGATGCCAGTGCAGTGAACTTGCCCTGAACGGTCTTATAGTTGGACTGTGCGTTCTTGGCAGCTGCCAGTGCTCGGTTCATGATATCAGCATAATAAGCGTTCTTATCAGCAGTGGTCTGCGCTGAGCTCTGCAGCTTTGTATGGGCCAGTGCACCAAGTCCGCTGTAGTAAGCACTGGTGAAATCGGATGTCTTAGTTACAAAGTTTGCAGTGGGGCTCATTACATAGTTGTAGTAGTTGGAGTATGTGGTATAGAGCGATTGCAACGACTTATAGGCAGTACCGAAGGATGTGGCCTTGCTCTTTGCAGTGGCAACAGCACTGTCAACCGCACTCTTTCCAGACTTGATAGAGTTCTGCATAGCCTTGATATGGTCACGTCTGAAAACAGTGTCGATAGAACCGTATCTGTCGATCTCATCCATAGTAAGGTTAGCGAACAGATTGAGCTTACCCATTTCTGCTGTCATCAGGTCGAGGGCATTGTAGATAGCGTCACGCTGTGCATTTTCAGCCTTGATAGCAGCGGAGGGCTTATAATTGGAAGGTGTTGAAGGTACGGTGGTAGTCGTCGTAGGCTTGGGTGTAGTTGTTACCTTAGTTGTAGTAGAATTAGTGGTGGTAGCAGGTGTGGTAGTAACGGGAGTTGTTGAGGTTGCAGGTGTTGTGGTTGTATCTGCAGGGGTTGTTTCAACAGGTGTTGTAGTGGTAACCTCAACAGGCTCACTGGTGGTATCAGCAGGAGTTGTTGTGATCTCCTCTGCCTTGGGAGTTGTAGTGGCAGGAGGAGTTGTAGTATCCTCGGGCTCCGCTTCAACAGGAGTGGTCGTAGTAGCTGCGGTGGTAGTGTTGTTTGCGTTAAGCTGCTCGTTTCCAGTGATGTTTCCTGTAGTACCGGTGTTTGTAGTAAGCACGAGCACAACAACAAGTACAACTAATAAACCTGCACCGACGAGTGATGGTATACCAAATACTCCAAAGAGCTTCCAGGGCTCTTTCTTCTGGGTTGCACGAACTCTGGGAGGTTTGTAGGCCTCACGCTTGGGAGCGCCGCAGTTTCTGCAGACGGTTTCCTTTTCGTACATATCCTGACCGCAGTTGCGGCAGTAGATAAGTGCGCCAAGATCGATCTCGTCCTCAGCGTCATCGGCAATTGCAGTTGCAGTTCCAGAGCTGTAGTTGTTGATATCAGCAGAGGTATCTACATCGGCCGCATAGAAGCTCTTTTCTTCAGCGATAAATTCGCTTGTAGCTGCACCAGCTGCAACTCCCGCAGCGGCGATAGCAATGTTGTCATCTTCAGCAGCAGGCTCTTCGTAGGAATCCTCAACAGGAGCAACATAGGGCTCTTCAGCAGCAGGCTCTTCGTAGGAATCCTCAACAGGAGCAACATAGGGCTCTTCAGCAACGGGCTCTTCGTAAGTGTCCTCAACAGGAGCAACATAGGGCTCTTCAGCAACGGGAGCTTCGTAAGTGTCCTCAACGGGAGCAACATAGGGCTCTTCAGCAACGGACTCTTCGTAAGTGTCCTCAACAGGAGCAACATAGGGCTCTTCAGCAA
>JAZPZN010000121.1:0-12117 GCA_045544715.1 Oscillospiraceae bacterium
CCCTCAACGAGCTTTACGCACTTGTTTGTGTAGCTTGCGATACCGCTGAGGTGCTGCAGGAGGTTGAGCGAGGTGCGCTCTGCCTTCAGCATAAGTCTTGTGTGACCTGTAAATTCAGCGATGATGTCGCCATTGTTTACCTCGTCGCCGTCCTTGAAATGACATTCGATCTTCATGTCGGGGTCGAGTATCGTGAATACCCTCAGTGCTATCTCAAGACCTGCAACAACTCCGCTTGCCTTTGCGACAAAATATGCGGAGGAGACGCTGTCCTCAGGAATGAGGAGGTCGGCGGTGCTGTCGATGTAGTTGATATCCTCATTGAGGGCGGTTTTGATTATATCGTCAACGTAAAACGGGAGAAGTGTCATTGTTTGTCTTTCCTTTCTATGACCTCTGTCAGAATTATGTATGCCACCGTCACCAGCGACTTGGTTTCAACATAGGCTGAGGTAACAGCGTAGTCGCCGTTTTCAAGCTCATTTTTAAGCTCTGTTATGCGCTTTAGACCCTTTTCCGCCTCCTCGTAGTTGGGGTAGATGAAGTAGGCTCTCTGCATAATGTGGCGAACCTCTGTCTTGATGCCCGTGGGGAGTGGCTTTCCTTCGGGGGAGGGCATCGGATACTCCACGTCTTTTACATCGTCGGGGGTATAGCGCTGATTGATGTCTTCCGCAATAAGGCGGGAGAACACCAGCGCCTCCAGCAGAGAATTGCTTGCAAGGCGGTTCCTGCCGTGAACGCCCGTATGCGAGCACTCGCCTGCGGCATATAGTCCCTCAATATTTGTAGCACCCTTGCCGTCAACGTTTATTCCGCCCATAAGGTAGTGCTGGCAGGGATATATCGGAATAGGCTCCTTCGTCATATCATAGCCCTTTTCAAGCACCTTGTTGTATATCATCGGGAAGTGTCCCTTTACAAAATCGGGCTCTTTATGGGAGATATCCAGCCAGAATTCGTCACTGCCCGTAAGCTTCTGCTCTTCCATAATGCACTTAGAGACCACATCTCTAGGGGCAAGCTCCTTGCGCTCGGGCTCGTATTTGTGCATAAAGCGCTCCTTGTTGCAGTTGAGAAGATATGCGCCCTCGCCTCTCACCGCTTCGGAAACTAAGAAGCATTCACGGTTCTTCACATCAGCATTTCTGTCGGAGAACGCTGTCGGATGGAACTGTACATAGCTGAGATTTTTTATCTCAGCACCGAGGTTGTAGGCAAGCTGTATTCCGTCGCCCGTTGCAATGGCGGAGTTGGTGGTGAAATCATATACTCTGCCGATGCCGCCTGTTGCGAGGATAACTGCGCCTGTGCAGAAATATTTATGCTCATCTCCCTCAAGAATGTCGGCGAAAAACAGCTTGTTCTTCTTCTCAAGACGGCAGAGGACGGAGTTGTTGATAACTGTGACATTTGAGAGCTGCTGCACCTGTTCGATAAGGCTGGTCTCTATCTCAAAACCTGTTGAGTCCTTGTGGTGTGCGATGCGGCGGCGAGAATGTCCGCCCTCCCTTGTGAGGGAGATGCTGCCGTCGTCCTTGTGGTCGAACTCTACACCGTAGATGTCCTGCAGCTTCTGCACATCGGTGGGACCCTGCTCAACGAGGATGCGGACATTATCGAGGTTGTTTTCATAATGTCCTGCGATCAGGGTATCCTTGATATGGAGCTCGTAGTTGTCGTTCTCCTTATCCATAACAGCGGCAACACCGCCCTGTGCCAGCGCAGAGTTGCAGAGAGTGAGCTCCTTTTTAGAGAGCATCAGTATCCTCAGGTCGCTGCGAAGATTGAGGGCGGCATATATGCCTGAAATGCCTGTGCCGACTATCAGCACATCGTATTTCTTAAAATTCAAAGCTATCAGCCTTTCTTGACGGAACTTCCGTTATTTTGAGGGTGCTATTGACATAATGGAAAAATATTGATATAATAATTTACAATGTGTGCAAATTTTGGATACTGCTCCGCTTTCTCACGCAGAGCAGGGAATTTTGCCGTAACTCCGTTACAGTATCGGCACGAGTCCGAAAGGAGTATTTATGGAAGAAAAAGTATTAACTAAAGCGATCTTAGTGGGTGCGGATATCGGCACATTCGATTGTGATGCATCAATGGACGAGCTTGCAGAGCTTGCCCAGACCGCAGGAGCGGAGGAGCTTGCCCGTGTTATCCAGAAGCGTGACGCTTATGAGAGTGCCACAGTCATCGGAGAGGGTAAGCTGGAGGAGGTAAAGGAATTATGCCAGAGCCTCCACGCTGAGCTGCTCATATTCGATTGTGAGCTGACCGCATCGCAGATACGCAACATTGAGGATGTTACTGATGTGCGAGTTATCGACCGCACTATGCTTATTCTCGACATCTTCGCAGGCAGGGCGGTATCAAGGGAGGGCAAGCTACAGGTAGAGCTTGCTCAGCTCCGCTATCGTCTGCCGAGACTTATGGGTATTGGCGCATCGCTGTCAAGACTGGGAGGCGGTATCGGTACACGAGGCCCCGGTGAAACTCAGCTTGAAACTGATCGCCGTCATATCCGCCGCCGTATCGACAAGCTCTCCGATGAGCTCAAGGAGCTGGAGGAGCGCCGTGGTTACACCCGCAACCGCCGCAAGAAGGATAGCGTACAGGTTGGAGCCATAGTCGGCTACACCAATGCGGGAAAATCCACTCTGCTGAACCTTTTGACGGGCGCAGGAGTGCTGGCGGAGGACAAGCTGTTTGCAACGCTTGACCCCACATCGAGGGCTATCGAGCTCCCCGACGGAAGAAATCTGCTACTCGTTGACACTGTAGGACTTATCCGCAGGCTTCCGCATCATCTCGTCGAGGCTTTCAAGTCTACACTGGAGGAGGCTGCGTGTGCGGATATCATCATACACGTGTGCGATGTATCTGACCCCGAAGCCGCTGAAAAAGCGGATGTAACGCTTAAAACGCTTGCTGACCTCGGTGCGGCGGAGATACCCGTCGTGACGGTGCTTAACAAGTGCGACAAGCTGGAGGAGAACATTCCCGAAAACGACAGCACAGTCAAGATAAGTGCATTGAAAAATCAAGGCATTGACAGACTGCTTGAGGTTATCTCCAAAAATCTTCCCGAGACTTCTAAGCGTATGAGACTGCTGTTGCCCTACGCAAATGCGGGGCTTACAGCGGTGATACGAGAGAACGGAAAGGTGTTCAGCGAGGACTACACCGAGAACGGAATACTCGTCGATGCGCTTGTGGACAAGCTAAACATAAAGCAGATGAGCGAGTATGAGATAAGCGAATGATCAATAAGGGCGGATGTGATATCCGCCCTTTGTTTGCGGAATTACTGATCGAGAATTACTTCTGTACCACCGACGGGTCTTACAGTGAGCACATGGCAGGAGCCGCTTCCGAAGATCTTTTCAATGTTCATCTTGAACTGCTGCAGATCTTCAAGGGGCACAAATGCCTGAATAGTACCTGCAAAGCCGCCACCGTGTACACGGCAAGCCCCCTTGCGGTGCAGCGAGCTTTCAGCTACATTCAGCGCAATGCTGAGGCACTGATGGGGAACATCGCTGTTTGCGTAGATGTTCTGCAGATACTTGAAGGAGCTGTCGCCGCTTTCTTTGACGCTGCCGAGGAATGCAGCAAAATTACCTGTTTTAAGTGCATGGACAAGCTTATCAACACGTTCGTTCTCATCGAAGAAGTGGATAGCACGGAGAACTGCTCTGTCGCCGAACTTTTCACGCAGGAGATTGATGTTAAGCATGATGTCTGCACGGGATATCTCACGCAGATGCTTACAGCCGAAATACTCAGCCACAGCCTTCATCTCGTTGGGAATTGATGCGTACTCGTCAGTGAGGTCGGCGTGGTCGCCCTTTGCATCAACGATGCACAGCGCATGACCGAACTTTTCAAAATCAGCAGGGATAGGCTCAATTATAGGCGAAGAAGTATCCTTGAAATCGATAGCGATAAAGCCGCCAACGGAAGAAGCCATCTGATCCATCAGACCCGAGGGCTTGCCGAAATATACGTTCTCGGCATACTGAGATATCTGAGCTACTTTAACAGGGCTTACTGCACCGCCGTTGTAGAGGTGGGATAGGATAGTGCCAACAAGCACCTCGAAAGCCGCAGAGGAGGAGAGTCCGCTGCCCTTCATAACGTTGGAGGTGGTGTAAGCCTTGAAGCCCTTTACGGTGTAGCCGTTGTTCTTAAATCCTGCCGCAACGCCTCTGATAAGGGATGCGGAGGTATTCTTCTCGCTGTCGACAATGCTGAGGTCATCAATGCAAATGCTGTCCTCGGGGAAGCCCTCGCTCTTGATGATGATCATATTGTCCTCGGTAGGCTCTGCCACTGCGATAACGTCGAGATTTACGCTGGCTGCAAATACCTTTCCGCAGTTGTGGTCGGTGTGGTTTCCGCAGATCTCTGTTCTGCCGGGGGCAGAGAAAAATCTGTGCTCGCCAATAGTGCCAAAGTGGGCAACAAAGCCTGCTACGGCATCGTTATAGCGCTGTTTCTGCATTTCAAGTTGGCTGTCGGGGTAGATGTCCTTTAAGGTTGAGATACAGGGCTTCTTCATAATTGAATTCTCCTTGAATTTGTCGTAATTTTAATGTTTATATAACGGGTATTCCCGTCAGTTACAGTGTCAGTCCTTTTCTTGATAGAACATATGCTTCTTTTTCTCTCTGTGCGTCGGGATACTGAGTACGGGGCCTATTGAGGCATACATCATTATCATCGAGGTTCCGCCCATGCTGATGAATGGCAGCGTGATACCAATAACGGGAATAACTCCGATAACAACACCGATATTTATAATGCAATGGAATGTCATCATGGCGAAAACGCCGGTGCATATCATCTTTCCGAGCAGGTCGTGTGCCGCAGCGGAGCAAAACAGTAGCTTCAAGCAAAGGGATGCAAACAACAGCACAAGTGCCATACATCCGATGAAACCCAGCGTCATACCGATGTAGGAGAAGATGAAGTCATTGTATATCTCGGGAACATATGTGTAGCTATCCGAATCAAATCCGAGACCGCTCAGCTGTCCCGAGCCCATTGCTATACGGGCATTATACTGCTGCATATAGATACCGAGCTTTTCAGCTTCCTGCATCTGCTCGTCGAATAGTACGAGAAATCTTGCTTTGTGATGGTCTGCCATTACATAGTTCCAAGCAACGTATAGTGCGGCAGGAGAGGCAACACCTGCTGCAAGGATATACACCCAGGAAAGCCCTGCTGCAAACAGCATACACAGGAATATGAACAGAAACACCAGTGCAGAGCCCGCATCACCTTGTATCAGAACCAGCAAAAACGGCGCAAATCCGTGAACACATAACAGCAGCAGGTGCGGCAGACTGTTGATCTTGTCGCCTAGCTTGTTGATATGGGTGGCGAGGGTGATGATAAAAGCGATCTTGAGTATCTCTGATGGCTGGATCGTTATAAATCCGAAATCGAGCCATGCCAAGTCGTCATCACGCTTCATGCCCAGCGGAGTGAACAGCAGCAGCTGCAATATCAGCGCTGCAGGCGCAATGATATACCAAAGCCTAGACATGAGCTTGTAGTCTATCATGCCGATGAAGATTGCTGCAAAAAATCCTATCAATGCTGCAAAGATCTGGGTGTTGAGATTGCCCTCGTCAATGTAGCCGTTCTGATAGAGCGAGTTAGCGATAATAATATCAAAGACGGTTATTGCGGCGCATATAAGCAGCAGCATCCAGTCAAGCCTTTTGAAATAACCGCCAAGCCATTTCAGTACTTTTTTCATTAGTTTCCTTCAATCTATAAAATTCGGTCTTTACCGATAGCCTATTTAAAGTTACACATTATTATTATATACTTTTTTGCCGAAGTTTGCAATAGAAACGGCAGGTAAAAACAAGGTAAAACAAAAATTCGCCAAAAACGATAAAAAGCCGAAGATAAACTAAAAATCTTCGGCTTTTTTAACAATTATGTGCTGGTGATAAATTATCATTGCGTTGTCAACGTGTCAGCGTACTGCCACCAGCTTTTCTATAAATTCCTTGTCACGCAGCGGTCTGCCGTTGAACACTCCCTCAACGAGGTCAATGTCAAATCCCTTCAGCGCAGTGAACTCGGCTGGATTGTCCACATCCCTTGCACACACAGCGATGCCTTTTTCGTGGGCGAGCTTGATGACAGAGCGGATATATGCCCCTGCGATAGCGTCATCGGTGAAACGCTCAGCACGGAGCTTTACCGTCTTGACAGCGGGATTTTCGAGTGGGGCAGTGGTGAAATAGTTGTCGCCTATATCGTCGGCGATGATGTTTATGCCTATTTTCGACATCTGCTGCAGGAACAGGTTTCCGTTATACAGTGTTCTTTCGCTCTCGGAAACTGAGATGCTGACAGCACTGGGAGGGAGAGAATATTCCAGCAGAGCACTTCGGAGGGCATCAATGGTGCTTTCAGTGTTCATTAGGCTTTCGGGGATGGCAAAGCTTACTCTGAAGCCATCTATACCTGCATCACGGACAGTTGCACATAGCTCGCATATCTTATCCACTGCAAAGCGGTACATCTGCCTGCTGAGTCCGAGGCTATCGATTATCGGCATGAAACGGTCACGTGGGATAGACATCTCCTCGTTGCCCCAGTAGAGGCTTGCTTCGCAGCAGTGGAGTGCTCCCGTTTTTATTTCGATAACAGGCTGATACAGGAAGTAGAAGCCTTTGAAGTCGTTTTCGGCTGCATCGGTAATCAGCTTTTTGACTAGCATATTGTCGCCAAGTTTTTCCTCTAAGCCTTCGGAGTAGCACGCAGCATCGTCGAGGTCACGCTCCTTCGCAAGGCGGAGGGTATGGGTAGCAGCGTTTATGCAGTTGTCGATGTTTTCAGCGTCGTCGGGGTATATCGTCACTCCGCTGTACACCTGCAGATGATGCTCGCTGCCGTTGAGATACCACGGTGAACGATATTTTGTGAGTATCACCTGCGCAAACTGCTTTGCTTCATCACGGTCAGCGCCGCTCATGGCGATGAACAATATATCGTTGCTGAAACGATATACTTTCACCTTTGCGCTGCAAGGAATAGCGGAAACATACTCGGCGATGCTTTTCAGCACCTCGTCGGCATATTCGCAGCTGTATATCTCGGAAACGCTTTTCAGATTGGATATCTCCAGTGCGATAACAGCACCGTTTCTGCCAGCTTCCAGTTCTGAACGGAAGTCAGATTCAAACATACTGCTATTGGGAATATTTGTTGCCCTGTCGTAGTATGCCAGTCGCTCAAGTCTAGTCCTTGATGTGGCAAGCTCATCTTCCATAAAGATACGGTTAATGACAGTTGAGAGTATCTGAGTGACATTTTTAAGCACTTTGCGGTCACGGTTAGTCCACACTCTGTTGGCACGGTCTGCGGTGTACAGCATGACTCCTCTTGCCTTGCCTTTGTTGTATGTGCGCACCAGTACGCAGCTGAGATTTCTTCCGTCATGGTCAACGGTCATCGTTTTGCGGTCAGTGCATACTATTCCGCTGTAGTCCAGCTCCTCGGCGAGGGATGGTATATTAGGCGTTTCACATACGACGGGAAGCAGTATACCGGAGTTGTCCCAGCGGTATACCTGCACGGGGTCGCTCATTTCAGAGCAGAACATGATATCCGACAGACCGAAATACTCAGATACCAGTGGCAGTATCCCCGAGATGGCCTCGGCGGTGTCGGGCTTTTCCAGTATCAGAGAGTAGATGTTGTTGACAAGTATCTGATCCTCGAAATTTTGTCCCAGCAGCTTGTTGGCATTTTGGGAGTTTTCCATTTCATCCACCAGTACCACATAGCTATTGGCAACTCCTGCAACGGTATCTGCCATGGTTTCGAGCAGCTGCAGGTTTTCCTTGATCAGCTCGCTGTCATCGCTGGCGATTATCCATTTGGCGATGGTTTGATGCCGTACCAGGATATCCCTCGGACGCTGATAGCTAAACTTGCCGATATTAAGCTTTTTGCTTTGACCGTCGGGTTGGGCGATGACCTTGCCCTCGGCATCAACTATAACGGAGAACAGCCCCTTGATGTTATCGAAAGGTTTCTGTATACGCACGAGGTAGCTTTCGCCGAGGATATCCTGCAGTCCGTAGCCAAGCTTTGCAGAGCCTATGGCTGCGGTATGCTTATTCTTAAAACGGCGCATTACAGCGTCCTCTCCCTCGCAGTCGAGGTAGGCGGAAACGTTGAACATCATGCCGTCGATAGAGCCGAGTGCGGTGCTACGGTCTGCCTTACCTGTTATATAGAACCAGCTGTGCTCGCCCTCGGTGAGCAGACGTGCATGAACTTCTATCTCTTCAGCTGCATCATTTATCACGCTGTTGATGACCTCACAGAAAGGCTGATAGTCATCGGGATGTATGATCTCGCTCATCTTAACATCGCCGCCGAATGGGTTTTTGCCTGAGATGATTTCGGCAGGGAAGCCCTGTGAGAATTTCATTGAAAAGGCAATATGGCCGCTGCCTGAAACAGCTCTCTCCAAAGTTGTCAAGAAAGATCACCTCTTTATGTAATTTGCAATATCTATTGGGAACAGAGGGCATACATACCCACTATGATAATAATTCATCTTATATCTATTTTACCATAATGTTTTCAACTTTTCAATAGATATTTTATAATATTTATGAATTTTTCATAAAATTTTTCTTGCTTCCTGCAAAACGAATGCCTGCCCATTTGAGAGCAGGCAATATAAATTATATGAAGCACATACGATAATTATTCCTTGCGGTAGCAGCCGATATATTCGCCGTCGAGGTATACAACGATGTACATATTATCTGATATCAATATAGCTTCACCCAATTTGCCGCTGTCCGTTACCACAGGCACCGATTCGAATTCCTCCGATTCAACAGCATCCTCGGTATAGTGATAGGTAGTGTCAAATATGGTGCAGGTGTTCATGTCGTCGCTGAACAGTATCTGCTCGCAGAATTCGGTAATAGGGAGCTCGGCAGGTGTATCGGTCGGATCTGCTATATCAGAGTCAGTGGGGATATCGGGTACCTCGATATCATCTGGTTCTTCAACAGGCTCATCGATGCGGTTATCCTCAGAGGAATTCTCAGTGCCGCCGGGCGCATCGGGCTCAGGTTCAAATTCCATGACAGGCTCTTCTACTTCGTCTTCATATTCAGCAGCAGGTGCTTCCTCGGGAAGAGGTTCGTAATCGGATGGTATCTGTACCATCACAGGCTCTTCCTGATCTGCTTCAACATCTTCGCAGATATTTTCAGATTCTATATGCGCTCCGTTGTACGTAGTAGCAACGGTTGTGGTAGTGAATGATGGTGCGGTAGTAGTATCAATGGTGGGTATATCTGGCATTTCTGCTGCTTCTTCCTCTGCAGCGTCAGCGCATATGCTACTGGTGTCACTGGCTGTTTCGGTGATAGATGATGCATCCCTGCTATGCAGTGCGGAGATGCCAACCACTGCGATGACAAGGCATGCAACGACAGTACCGCCGATGTAGGCTATCCTCTTAAAAGGAAACGCTTTTTTTGGTGCGTCTATCTGCTGCAGTACAGCAGCCTTCATTCGCTCAACCGTCTGCTTATCGGGGGATAAGGTTTCGGCTGAATTTTTGTATCCTTCTCTGAAATCCATCAGAAATCTACCTCCTCAAGCATTGGTCTCAGCATATCTCTTGCACGGCTAAGCTGGCTTTTGACAGTGGCCTCTTTAGTGCCGGTGACCTTGCTTATTTGTGCAACAGACATATCCTCATAATAAAACAGGTGGATGACAGTACGGTATTTTGGCGGCAGCTTCATTACTGCGTTCATCACGGTATCACGCAGCTCAAACTCACCGAGGGTGTCGGCAGCACCGACATGCTCCAGCTCCTCTTCGGGGGCACGATGCCTGAACCACGCAGAGGTCGCCATTGACTTGGTGCAGTTGATAGCGCAGCGTATTAGCCAAGCCTTGCGGTGCTCTTCATCGTTGTAGGTGAGGTCAGCCTTGAAGTATCTGAGGAACACATCCTGTGTGATATCTTCAGCGTCGCTTCTGTTGGCAAGGCGTGAAAAGGCTATCCTATACACCGTCGGCATATAGAATTCCATAACCTGTTCAAAGCTTTCAGCCGTAATCAATGACATTTCCATTGTCTTATCTCCAACTGTATTCATAAGTAAAACCTGAGAGGGGATGAAAAGGTTGCAAAAAAGTTACAAAAAGATTACAAAATTTATTTTTGCTTATATCACTGCATGCGAATGCCTTGTTACATGGCATCCGATATTCACTGCTACAGGCAGACCTGCGATGTGGGTCGCACTTTTTTCGATATTGACGTAGAGTGCAGTGACAGTGCCGCCGAAGCCCTGTGAGCCTATACCGAGCTTGTTTATCTCTTTCAGCATCTCCTGCTCCATTTTAGCGTACTCAGGATCGGGATTGCGCAGGGCGAGATCACGGCAGAGTGCTTTTTTAGCGAGGTATGCGCTGTACTCAAAATCGCCCCCGATGCCTACACCTACAACTATAGGCGGGCAGGGATTGCTACCTGCAACTGAGACTGTTTCTGTCACAAATCTGATGATATCCTCACGACTGGCAGAGGGAGTAAACATTTTCAGTCTGCTCATGTTCTCGCTGCCAAAGCCCTTTGGAGCTACCATGAGGCTTATCTTGTCACCTTCCACTATCCTTGTGTGGATAACAGCAGGGGTATTGTTGTTAGTATTCTTTCGGTCGAGGAGAGGATCACCAACTATAGAAAGGCGCAGTCTGCCCTTTACATAGCCGTCGGCTACGCCTGCGTTGACGGCATCCTCAAAAGCTCCGCCGATGATGTGGCAGTCCTGTCCCACCTCGGCGAATATTACTGCCATACCGGTGTCTTGACATATCGGAACTCCCAATTCATCGGCGCAGTCGATGTTGGCAACAATGTCGCCTAACACACTCTTTCCGAGGGGAGAACGCTCTTTGTCGATGCAGGCACTGATACATTCCTTCATGCCGCAGGGCAGGTGCAGGTTTGCGTCAATGCATAGTCTGCTGACAGTTTCGGTTATCAGTGAAGCGTTTATTTCACGCATTTCTGTCATTCCTTTCGTGTTATGTCGTTAGTTTTTTGCAGCCAATCTCCACCCATGCAGGGCGGAAGCCACATTTTATTGCAATGTTCCATGAATGCAGGTTTGAAAGGCTGGTGCCATAAAACGGGATATCGCCGTTTTTATCTATCTCATTTCTGAGTGTAGCCACAAGGTAAGCACCCACACCTTTTGAGCGATACTTTGGGATCACATCGATGCCTATCTGCTGCCAGCCCTTTGCATCCTCAGAGCAACCTGCCATGCCTGCAAGCTCTCCGTTGATGTATCCACATAAAACGAGAGTATCGGGGCGATGGGGGAGATATTCACTGCAAATTGCATTAGGAAAACGTTCATCACCGTAGAATTGATGGATATCCTTATCCCTGTACCACACATTATTGATGTGTTCTGTTTTTAATAGGGCTTTGGGATCCACGTTTGCTTCGGGCAGGAACATATGATGGCTTTGGGAGAGAGTATAGCCGTGTTTATTGAGCTCTTGCTCAAGGGGCAGGAGGTTCGGCAGCTCAAAAAGCCAGAAACCCTGGTTGTCAGCTGCCCATTTATACAAAAAATCGTGTAGCTGTACATCAGCTGTAATGACGGCATTTTTTCCGATAGTTGCCATGTGGAAAAAGTATGGCTCAGCTTGATATATCCTGCGTCCCTCGTTTGCAACGGCAATGGTGATGATATTCTCGTCCTTGCTGAAGTCTTCGGGATAGCAGTTTAGCTCGATTGCCAGTAGTTTTTTCAGTTGCTCAATGTATCTCATGGCTTTTGATAAGCGAGTCTGCCATCAACGAATACCATCTCGGGGGATACGGTGAGATCGAGAGGGTCACCTTTGAATAGCGAGAAATCAGCCTGCTTGCCGATTTCAACAGAGCCGAGCTTGTCATCTATTCCGATAGTCTTTGCGGCGGTGATGGTTATCGCACGCAGAGCCTCCTCACGGGAAAGACCGCCCCTTACAGCCAGCGCAGCTGTTAAAGGGAGATATTGGATAGGAGTT
>JAZPZN010000122.1:0-15773 GCA_045544715.1 Oscillospiraceae bacterium
GGATAAGATTGCAGAGATATTGGCGAAAGAAGATGTACGCCTGTTGGATCTTAGTAAGATTATGGATGAGGTTATGCTCCCGATCTGGTCTGAATGGAAGAAAGCGGGCTATGTTGATTATGATTATGTGAAATAAAAGACAGATGTGATATTTTGTGGAGGTAGATTATGTATATAAAATTTGAGGATCTTGATAACTATTATGCAGAATATGTTCCTGATGATTGCAGATGGGGCATAAGGTATATGAGAACAAGGGATTGTGATCCTGAAGTGATCAAAAGATATGAGATAAGTGCTGCTATGGAATATGTGTTGTTGCTTGAGATAGGAGATAAAGCGTATATACTGCCCGATTCACTGTTATTTTTTAGTAGCCTTTGCAAAAATCACTGCGATGAAAGCCGATGTGCAAATATATTTTTATCAGATGTGGCACAAAAGGCTAGTGTGCCCGGTACAAATTTTATCGATCTCCGTCAGATAATGGTAGAGTTTTCCGAGAGAACGGAATAAACAATGTGATAATGATATCCGCCGCCCTGCAAAAAACAGGGCGGCAATGCGGTTTATGTGGAAAAAATACTTGCAATTAAGCGTAAAATATGGTATACTAAAATGTAATTATGTGCAAATTTTTCCGAAAGGATATGAAAAGCTATGGCAAAAGATAAAAATCAGAAGGTACCCTTTGAGATACCCCGTCCCGAGTTCCCTAAGCGTGCTGTCGTTACAGGCGGTATGCCCTACGGTAACAAAGAGCTCCATTTCGGCCACGTCGGCGGAATGCTCGTTTTCGCTGATACCTACGCAAGATTTCTGCGTGACCGCATCGGCAAGGAGAATGTAGTGTTCGTCAGTGGTACTGACTGCTACGGCTCTCCCATTGCTGAGGGCTGGCGCAAAAAGGTAGCAAACGGTGAGTTTGAAGGCTCTCTTGAGGACTTCGTAAGACGCAACCACGAAAAGCAGAAGGATACTCTCAATTCCTATGCTATCTCTCCCAACCTCTTTGCAGCGTCGGGTCTTGACAGAGCCAAGGAGGTACACGCAGAGTACACTAATGAATTCCTAAGCTCTCTTCATAGAAAGGGACAGCTGAACAAGATAACCACTATGCAGTTCTTCGATGAGAAGGCAGGCGTATTCCTCAACGGCAGACAGGTAGAGGGAAAGTGCCCCGTTGAGGGCTGCTGCGAAAAGGGCTACGCTGACGAGTGTGCACTCGGACATCAGTATATGCCAGAAAACCTCATCGCCCCCAAGTCCACTCTGACTGGTGAAACTCCTACGATGAAGCCTGTCACCAACTGGTATTTCAAGCTGCGTGACTATGAAAAGCTTATGCAGGAATGGGTCGCTGAGATGCAGAAGCGCAAGGACATCCGTCCCGTTGTTTGGAAGACCATCGACGAATTCCTGAAGCCCCCGGTTATCTATGTAAAGCGTGAGTTCGAGGAGAAGTATCTCTCTCTGAAGGATACAATGCCCGCTCACAACTACCTCGAGGAGCCGAAAAAGCCTTCTTTCACCATTGAGTTCACAACGCTGTCCGATTGCGATGAGGCTTGCCGTATCCTCACTGATAACGGTATCCGCTACCGCACCGGAAAGACACTAGTGCCTTTCCGTCTGACAGGTAATATCGAGTGGGGAGTTCCCTCTCCCGAGTTCGACGAGGAGAGCAAGGGGCTGACCGTATGGGTATGGCCTGAGTCTTTGTGGGCTCCTATCAGCTTTACCAAGACATATCTTGAGCAGTGTGGTAAGGGTGCTGACGAGTGGAAGGATTACTGGTGCAGCAAGGATGCTACAGTTTATCAGTTCATTGGACAGGATAACATCTATTTCTACGGTATTGCAGAGCCTGCAATGTGGATGGCTCAGCAGGAAGCGGCTGAAAAGACCTCCAACCCTCCTGAGGGCGAGTTGCAGCTGCCTGTTATCGTTGCAAATCACCACATCCTGTTCCTTGATAAGAAGGCTTCCAGCTCAGGTGATATAAAGCCTCCCATGGCTGACGACCTGCTTAATTTCTATACTCCCGAGCAGCTGCGTATGCACTGGCTTGGACTGGGTCTTGGACAGCGCAGCGTAAGCTTCATGCCCAAGCCCTACAATCCCGCCGCCGACCCCAAGGAGCAGGATCCTGTTGTAAAGGACGGTCTGCTGCTTTCTAATGTATACAACCGTATTATCCGTACAGCGTTCTATACCACGCAGAACAAGCTTGACGGAATACTTCCCGACAACGCTCCCGAAGAGAGCTTCCTTGCTGACGCTAAAAAGGCAATGCTTGACTATGAGCGTCACATGAGCAAGTTCGCATTCCATCAGTGCACGTATGTGCTGGACAGCTATATCAGAAACGCAAGCAAGTATGTTGCTAAGATGCTTAAGAACCCCGACGAGCTTTCCGAGGATGAGCTGAAGCAGGTACTCGCAAACGTATTCTACATGATACGCATTGCTGCGGTGCTGCTGCATCCCATGGCTCCCATCGGCACTGAGAAGATAAGAGAATACCTTGAGGTAGATGAGCGCATCTGGAGCTGGGATACGCTCTTAGAGCCGCTGACATTCTTTGTTGAGAGCGGTCACAAGCTGAAGTTCCTGCCTCCGAGAACAGACTTCTTCACACGTCATGAGAGCCAGTTTGCTGACGGCGGCGACGAGGAATAAGAATATCTCCGTACACTGCCCTCAGGGGTGGTGTACATTCCATAAAGAAAGGATAGAAACTAATGACAAGGACCAGATTTGCCCCCTCTCCGACAGGTTATATGCACGTCGGAAACCTGCGTACAGCGCTGTACGCATATCTCACAGCCCGTCACGATGACGAGGGCTGCTTCATCCTCCGCATTGAGGACACCGACCAGGAGCGTTATGTAGAGGGCGCAGTTGATGTTATCTATACGACCCTTAAAGAGAACGGTCTGCGCTGGGACGAGGGTCCCGATGTGGGCGGCGACTACGGCCCCTACGTTCAGAGCGAGCGCATGGGCATGTTCAAGCAGTATGCCGAGCAGCTTGTTGAGAGCGGCCACGCATACTACTGCTTCTGCACGGAGGAGCGTCTGAACGCTCTCCACGAGGAGCAGAAGGCAGCAGGCGAGACCGTAGGCCACTACGACCGCAAGTGCCGTGACCTCAGCAAGGAGGAGATACAGCAGCGCATCGCAGCAGGCGAGAGCTATGTTATCCGCCAGAAGATGCCCACAGAGGGCATCACCAGCTTTGACGACCTCATCTACGGCCATGTCGAGGTGAACAACAGCGAGCTGGAGGACCAGATACTCATCAAGACCGACGGAATGCCCACCTACAACTTCGCAAACGTAGTTGACGACCATCTTATGCATATCACCCACGTTGTAAGAGGAAACGAGTACCTCTCCAGCACACCGAAATACAACCTGCTTTATCAGGCATTCGGATGGGATGTGCCCACTTATATCCACTGTCCTCCCGTTATGAAGGATGCTCACAATAAGCTCTCCAAGCGCAACGGCGACGCAAGCTATCAGGATCTCGTTGCCAAGGGCTATCTGAAGGAGGCAGTGCTCAATTATCTGCTGCTTCTCGGCTGGAGTCCTAAGGGTGAGGAAGAGGTATTCTCTCTAGATGAGATGATACAGATATGGGATCCTTCCCGCATCAATAAGAGCCCCGCTATCTTCGATACTCTGAAGCTGCGTGCTATCAACGCAATGCATATCAAGCGTCTTACTGCCGAGCAGTTTGTTGAGGTAGCCCGTCCGTGGATAGAGAGCGCTGTAAAGAGCGAGATAGACATCGATCTGCTTTGCGCTAATCTCCAGCCCAGATGTGAGCTGCTGAGCGAGATACCCGCACAGCTTGGCTTTATCGACGACATCCAGCCTTATGATATAGAGCTGTTCACCAACAAGAAGTTCAAGACCACCGCAGAAACTGCGCTGACAGCTTTAGAGCTGCTGCTCCCGAAGCTCTCCGCAATCGATGTATGGAGCAAGGACAGCATCTATGATGCTTGTATGGCTATTGCGCAGGAGCAGGAGGTCAAGAACGGCTGGCTGCTGTATCCTCTCGGAATTGCGTTGTCCGCTGTACGCTCTACTCCAGGCGGCGGAACAGATATTGCGGCGATGATAGGCAAGGAGAAGTCCATCACCCGTATCGCAGCGGCGATAGACTTCCTTAAGAACGCATAAAAACGAACACACCGACAAATCTTGTCGGTGTGTTTTTATATGGAGATCATCGTAGGGGCGAACAATGTTCGCCCCTATGCTTTTATTTAGCTTTGCTGTAAGCATATACTGCAGCAGTTGCTACTGTTGCTATAGTTGCGATAAGCAGAGGATAATATATCAGAGATGACATATTTGTCAATGTCGATACACGTACAAGTAATATGCTACCACCAAGTCTTGCACTAAGTGTTGTCTGCATTGTATTGGCAATATAGCATAGAACGGGAGTGATCGCTGCTGAGCACCCTGAAATGATAAGTGGAATGATACGGGTCTTTCCTACGTACATTGCAAATGCAGAGATACCAAGTGCTACTGCTGACACAAGTTCAATTATTGTGCTGAGCAATATAACAGGCTCACTTTCACTAACTACTTCGTAGGGCGCATTTGCGAATGATAAAAATACATCTTGCATAATGACAGACATTACGGCAATAAGGACCCAAGCCAATAGAAGAATTAAAACTATAAGGCTTGTTATCTTAACGCACTTAGGTGTAGTCATAATGATCTCCTTTTAGTGACGATATCAGTGGTGGAAAAGACGGATACCTGTAAACGCCATAGCGATGTTGTACTTATCGCAGGTTTCAATTACATTATCGTCACGGATGGATCCACCGGGCTGAGCAATAAACTCAACGCCGCTCTTGTGCGCTCTCTCGATGTTGTCACCGAAGGGGAAGAATGCGTCAGAGCCGAGGGAAACACCCTTCATGGTATCGAGCCACTCACGCTTAGCCTCACGGGTGAACACCTCGGGCTTGACCTTGAACCACTTCTGCCATTCGCCCTCTGCGAGAACATCCATGTAGTCATCGCCGATGTAGAGGTCGATGGTGTTGTCACGGTCTGCACGGCGGATATCGTCAACGAACTGGAGGTTCATTACCTGGGGGCTCTGGCGGAGATACCAGTTGTCAGCCTTCTGACCTGCAAGGCGAGTGCAGTGGATACGGCTCTGCTGGCCTGCGCCGATACCGATAGCCTGACCGCCGCAAGCATAAGCAACGGAGTTGGACTGAGTATACTTCAGTGTGATGAGGGCGATAGCAAGGTCGTGCTTTGCGCTCTCAGGGAGGTTCTTGTTAGCGGTGGGCATATTAGCGAACAGCTCGTCGTTGATCACCAGCTCGTTTCTGCCCTGTTCGAAGGTGATGCCGTAGACCTGCTTGCGCTCGAGGGCCTCGGGAACATAGTTCTCATCGATCTTGATGATGTTGTATGTGCCTTTTCTCTTGCTCTTGAGGATCTCGAGAGCCTCGTCAGTGTAGCCGGGAGCGATAACGCCGTCGGAAACCTCTCTCTGGATGATCTTTGCGGTGGGAACATCGCAGACATCGGAGAGGGCGATAAAGTCACCGTAGCTGCTCATTCTGTCAGCGCCTCTTGCTCTTGCGTAAGCGCAAGCAAGAGGGGAGAGCTCACCAAGATCGTCTACCCAGTAGATCTTAGCGAGGGTGTCGGTGAGGGGCAGACCGATAGCAGCACCTGCAGGAGAAACGTGCTTGAAAGATGTAGCAGCAGGGTAGCCTGTAGCAGCCTTCAGCTCCTTAACGAGCTGCCAGCCGTTGAAAGCGTCCATAAAGTTGATGTAGCCGGGGCGGCCGTTGAGCACCTCAATGGGGAGCTCCTTGCCGTTCTCCATAAAGATACGGGAAGGCTTCTGATTGGGGTTACAGCCATACTTGAGTTCGAGTTCGTTCATTGTTTTCATTTCCTTTCGGTGTATTTTCGATAACACGGCTTGCGTGTGAATTAAACGTTCTTGTTCACGATGCGGCTCTCATACTTGCCTGTTTCGATGTCGATGTAGCGCACGAACAGGGATACCTTGTTATCCTCGTTGAGGTTTGTCCACAGCATCTCGGTGAAGCTGTCGATATCCATATCGGGGATGATAACGTTCTTGGGCTCGCCCTCAAATGTGGGAAGTCTGCGAACGCCGTTCTGCTCAACCTCATCGCCTGAGTAGGTGTGGATAAAGCTGCCCTTGCCGTCCATAGGATTGCTGTATGCGTAGGTGAATCTGCGGCAGGAGGAGCCGTCGCCGTCTGCGCTCTTCAAGATAGACATAGCGTAGTTCATGCCGCCGTTTTCGAGGTGGATGATACCCGATATCCTGGGAGTCCAGTTGGGCTTGTCATCCTCGAACTCACGGGAGCGGAGGCTCTGCTCAAAGGTCATCTGCTTGTCCATGCCCTCGTAGATGGTGTCGGTCTGGTCGCCGTTTGTAACGATGGTCTTGTTGCCGAGCACTCTTACGGGAGCGTAGATGATGAGATGGGGGTCTACCATCTTGCTGGGGTCGAATGCCTGAGTGCGGATGCCCTCGCCGTCCTCGATGAATACACGGTTGCGGCTGTTCTCGCTTCTGCCCATGATGAAGTAAGCAGTTACAGCCTTTTTGCCGTCAGCGGACTTGCCGATAACGATGCCTCTGCCGTGGTACGCAAGGGAGTTAAGCTCCTTGTCAAGTGTAATGTAGTCCATAGCTTTGTTTCCTTTCATATTAAAATGACCTTGTGGTCAAAGTTTACCTAAGTAGCAGGTGGTCTTGTATTCTGCCGTTACAAAGCCGCCGCTTTGATGCTTATCGAACACCTTGTTAAGCTCAGCGATAAACTCGCTGTAGTGCTCGTCGCTCTCCGTCAGTGCGTATGAGCGTGAGAGGATATCTCCAATGAAGGCTTCTCTCGTCATGGGCTCGCTGTAGTCCTCTGAGAAGTACTCCAGCTCTCCAAAATATTCATTCCTGAGGAAGCTGTCGCCATCTCCGTCAAAGCGGCTGTCGCCCGTGAAAACGTGCCCCGAGTGGAAAGCACCGCAGTATCTCATACAAACAGCGTCACGGTCAGCAGAAACTCCCGTTTTACTGCGCTCGTTCCATACGATTGCAAGCCTTCCTCCGTCTTTGAGCAGCCTTTGGCACTCAGCCTTAAAGCGCTCCTTATCGAACCAATGGAATGCCTGAGCCACCGTCACGAGGTCGAATGAATGTTCACAAAGCCCAGTATCCTCCGCAGAAGCCTGCACTATCTCGATATCGGGGAGGTTGGCTCTGAGCTTTTCCAGCATATCGCTGTTAGGTTCAACTGCGGTTATCTTCCATGGCTTTTTCGCAAGGCAGGCGGTGAATTTACCGGTGCCTGCGCCGATGTCGGCAACGCTCTCAGCCCTTGTTTTTTCATACAGCCAGCAGAGCAGGCTGTCGGGGTAGGAGGGGCGGTATTTGTCGTAGTTATCAGCCCTGCCGCTGAATTTCTGCTCGTTCATTATTTTATAACAGTTACGCCGTTTTCAACGGTTATCCTGTCCTGACAGAACAGTGAAACAGCCTCGGGAAGTATCTTCCACTCAGCCTGCTCCATGATGCGCTTCTGCAGTGTTTCGGGGGTGTCACCGTTGTGAACCTCAACAGCTTTCTGCAGGATGATAGGCCCTGCGTCGCACTCTGCTGTGACGAAATGAACAGTAGCGCCAGAGACCTTAACACCCTTAGCGAGAGCCGCTTCGTGGACATGCAGTCCATAGAAGCCCTTTCCGCAGAAGCTGGGAATAAGCGCTGGATGAACATTTATCATCTTATTCGGGAATGCGTCGCACACCTGTTCATCGAGGATAGTCATAAAGCCAGCATACACAACAAGGTCTGCCTGCTCTTCCTTGAGAGCGTCAGCCATAGCTTTGCTGTAGGATGCAACATCAACGTAGTCCTTGCGGACAAGAACTCTTGTTTTAATGCCGTTGTTTTTCGCTCTCTCAAGTGCATAAGCATCGGCTTTTGATGCGATAACACAGGTGATCTTTCCACCTTTGATATCGCCACGCTTTTCAGCGTCTATAAGTGCCTGAAGGTTAGTTCCGCCTCCCGATACGAGCACACAGATATTTTTCATATTTCGATACCTCCCTGGGATAATGCGCTTAGGAATGATTCGAGTTCGTTTTGATTGATTCCGTCAAAAAAGAACTCTTCAAGCATTGAGTTGGGGTAAAGCTGCAGTATAACAGAAATTACATTTTCTCTTTGTAGAGCATTACTTGTTTCAGGATCTGTATCGGTAAAACTTAGCACCACAAAATCTCCGAATTCACGCTCACACATCAGTGTTTTATCATTTCCGCTCAGCTGAAAATCGAACCAATCCATGCCATTGATAGTGAGAGCACCATCAAATACCTTAGTGGGATCAACAACACCCGGCTCATCGATGTGCTTCATTTTTATAGCTATTTCAATTACCTCATCATTTCTGATAGTGAGCATGATACCACATTCATCATAGAAAAAGTGTTTATCATCTTCAATACGAGCCTCGCCAAGAAGAGCTTTCACCTTGTTTATATCGAAGGGTACTTTTAGCTCAGTATTGTTTATTTCTACTGATGTTTTTGTAAGATTGATCGTCATAACTATTTTTGTTCCTTCACAAGCTTTTCCATTTCGGCACTGCTCATAGGTAGGCTTATCTCAACGCCTGAGTAAGCCCCTTTGTAGCCATCCTTGTCGCCATTTTCAAAATCCGCATATTCTGCAACGATCGATAGCGTGCCGATCTCACGCTTTTTGAAAAAGCCATCGTTATCCTCACCATTGAACATGGTCTGTTCCCAATCGTTTCCGCAGATGGTGAGAGCACCTTTGAACAGCTTTTTAGGATCAAATGGTAGCTTCATATCATCATTTTCTTTGACTTTGACAGCGATACAGTTGATGACATTGTTGCCCTTTGTGTAGCAGAAAATGCCGATATTGTCCCAAGTGAAAATAACATTGCCCGACTTGCTTGCAGATCTGCGTGGTTTGCCGAACATCTCTATCATACTGTTTAGATGACAAGGGATATCAATATCCTTGCCATTTATAGATATTACAGTATCGGTAATATCTATAATAATCTTTTCGGCATTGATGGATTGTTTTTTATTACCTCCGAAAAGGTTTTTGAAAAGATCAAAAAATCCCATGATATTCTCCATTAATTATGCTTTTCGGGGGCAGGAAATACCCGCTCCCGAAAGCTTTGGAATTATGCGAAGATAACACCCTCGTCGCTGTCAACGGTCTCACCGATAACGAAAGCGTTCTCGCCGTGGCTCTTGAGGATCTCAACAGCCTTGTCAGCGTCAGCCTTGTCAACTATGAGCATCATACCGATTCCCATATTGAAGGTGTTGTACATATCGTGCTCAGGGATACCTGCCTTGTCCTGCATCAGTTTGAAGATAGCAGGCACCTCATAGCTGTTCTTGTTGATCTTAGCGGATACGCCATCGGGCAGTACACGGGGAATATTCTCATAGAAGCCACCGCCAGTGATGTGGGAGATTCCCTTAACTGCCAGCTTGCTGATAACATCGAGAACAGGCTTTACATAGATTCTTGTGGGAGTGAGCAGAGCCTCGCCGAGGGTAGTGCCGAGCTCATCGTAGTATACCTTGAGGTTCTCCTCGTTCACATCGAACACCTTTCTCACGAGGGAGAAGCCGTTGGAGTGTACACCGCTGGATGCGATACCGATGATAGCGTCGCCTGCCTTGATAGCGGAGGGGTCGAGTATCTTGCTCTTGTCAACGATACCGGTGGAGTAGCCTGCGATATCGTACTCGTCATCGGGCATCATACCGGGATGCTCAGCGGTCTCGCCGCCAACGAGTGCGCAACCACTCATAACGCAGCCATCAGCAACACCCTTGACGATCTCTGCTACCTTTTCGGGAACGTTCTTTCCGATAGCGATGTAGTCGAGGAAGAAAAGGGGCTTTGCGCCGCAGCAGATGATGTCGTTAACGCACATTGCAACAGCGTCGATACCGATGGTGTCGTGCTTGTCCATCAGCATAGCGATCTTGAGCTTTGTGCCTACGCCGTCTGTTCCGCTTACGAGAACGGGTTCCTTGATGTCGGTCATATCAAGCTGAAACAGACCGCCGAAACCTCCGATACCGGAAATACAGCCGGGGATCTTGGTGCGCTCCACATCAGCCTTCATAAGGCGAACGCCCTCGTAGCCTGCGGTAACGTCTACGCCTGCTGCCTTGTAGCTTTCACTGAAACTCTTCATAATTTGTGTTCTCCTTTGTGTTGTATTTATAGTTAATTATTTATTACCTGTCCAGCAGTAGGTGCACAGCTTGCACTCGGGCAGACCTATTGCCTCTACCGTACCTCTGAGGGATTGGAATTCAAGGGAGGTGAGCTTTAATCTGCGGCATATCTCGTCACGCAGGAACTTTCCTCTCTCGGTGTTGGTGTCGCTGTATTCATGGATGAACTTCACACCCTCGTCGCCCTCACGCTCATGGATTATCTGACGGGCGATAAGCTCCATCTCGCTGTTGCTTCGGGAGAAGTTGAGATACTTACAGCCGTACATTATCGGAGGACAAGCGGAGCGCATATGAACTTCCTTAGCTCCGTTCTCGTAGAGGAACTCTACAGTTTCACGCATCTGAGTGCCTCGCACGATGCTGTCGTCAACGAACAGCAGCTTTTTGCCGTAGATAAGCTCTTGTATGGGGATAAGCTTCATCTTTGCGACCATATTGCGCATGCTCTGGCTCTGGGGCATGAAGCTTCTCGGCCAGGTGGGAGTATACTTGATGAACGGCCTTGCAAAGGGGATACCGCTGCGGTTAGCGTAGCCGATAGCGTGGGGCACGCCCGAATCGGGGACTCCGCATACATAGTCAACATCGGGGAGCCTGCCGTTCTTGATATCGGTCTCTGCCATTATCTCGCCGTTGCGTGTACGCATGGTCTCAACGGTGACACCCTCGTAAACTGCGGTGGGGTAGCCGTAATATGTCCACATGAATGAGCAGAAGCGCATATCATCGAAGCCCTCTGACAGCACCTCAACGCCGTCGGCGGTGATCTTAACTATCTCGCCCGGGCGCAGCTCCTTGTAGGTGGAGTAGCCGAGCTTCTGGAAAGCGAAGTGCTCTAGCGAGAAGCAGTAGCCGTCCTCACGCTTGCCGATGATTATCGGCAGTCTGCCGAGCTTGTCACGGGCGCAGATTATGCCGTCCTCGGTGAGGATAGCGAGATTGAGCGTTCCCTCTATCTTGTCCTGCGCATAGCGTATGCCGTCAACGAAGTTGTCCTTATGTGCGATGAGCACGCTCACCAGCGCATTCGAGTTGATAGTACCGCTTGACAGCGTTTCAAAGCTTGCATAGTCCATCTGCAGCAGACCGTTGAACAGGTCATCTGCATTTGTGATAATGCCGACATTTGCGACGGCGTAGGTGCCGAGCTTAGTGCGCACGATGATAGGCTGCGGATGAGTATCGCTGATACAGCCTATGCAGAGCTTGCCGATCATTCCGTCTGCGTCGCCCTCAAATTTAGTTCTGAAAGGTGAGTTTTCAATGCTGTGGATGGCACGCTGGAAACCCTTATCGGGGTCGTAAGCTGCCATACCGCCTCGCTTTGTGCCGAGGTGTGAGTGATAGTCAGTTCCAAAGAATACATCGGTTATGCAATCATTCTTTGAAGCTGCGCCAAAAAATCCGCCCATTTGTTTTTTCTCCTGTCTTGATTATTTATCTTTTTGGTTTTTTGTAATTTCTGCAAGCGGGACATTTCAGTCCTCTGTCATAATACGGTTCAAGGCAATCTGCTACCATCCAGACCGGTACATTGGGAAAAAGCTCGTGCTTATATCCCATTTTTCTGCCTTTTTTCTGATATTCCTCAAGTAGTGCAGTTTCCTGCTCGTCCATTTCGTATATGTATCTTCTGTGACATTGAAAGCATTCGCTTATAAGCACAGCAGTCTGCGGTCTATCGGGATTATTTTTATAGACTATCACACCCGGTTTTCTTTCATCACTTAACATAAAATCCTCCTTTATTCAATGAAAGTTTTCTGTTTTTGATGCTTTATCCCGCAGACCGGGGGCAGCATTTATTCTGACATCGGGTAATATGATGTCACAGGCTTCTCGTGAATTTACTTTGAAAAATTTATCGTCAATATTAAAATATATATCGTCTTTTCTGATACTATAGCTCATAAAGATTTCCCGTTCTGCGATCTTATCATTGGATATAGCCTTCATTTGGAAATCCCAAGGTATCAGCGAATCATAATCGATCTCTTTTGGTTCTGAACACAGTTCGTTATAAAGCTGATTATACGATTCTGCATTCATATCCAGATCTACTTCCAAACCGTCGTACCAATACCTTATGTATATTCTGTGAGGCTCAGTTTCATTTAAGTAATACTCCAGCATTTTTTCGGTATCCTCGGCGGTGAGGTATATATCGCCTATACAAGCCAGCATAGTGACTCCTGCATCATTCTTGATATCGTATATAAGACGACTAGAACTACCACGGATGTTTGCAATATGAGTACGGTGTTCAACAGGCACATTTCTGTAATCTAAAGTAAATGAGTCGGTATTTTTGAATCTGTAATACTTGATGCCGTTGAGTGTGATGGTATCGGTTTCATAGATTTCATCCCATTCCTCATCGACATATACTTTCTCATCTTCTACAAGCGTCGCTGCACTGTTGACCAATGCAGTTTTGCCTGCCTCAACTGTACCGATACCAATAAGTACCGAAAGTATCAAGCCGTAAGAGATAAGAAATGCAAGAGGGACATCTCTGGGCTTGTTCTTTCGCTTTTTCACCAGCCATACGATGCCGCTGATGATCGCTCCCAGCAGCGCATAGATGAAGGTGATAACATACACTATCATCAAAATCGCCAGCACCAGCACATACACCATCAGTATTATTACCAGAAGAAATATGCCCATAAAAGCCATACCAGCACCTCCTCAGTGTCACCGCTCATTCACAGTATTCCACGGCTATCGGGAGCAGAGCGTCGTGCGCCTCTTTATCCGTAATCGGATATTTGTTGTGATATTTGTAGAAATACACTTCGCCGTCCTTGTAGCTGATATGTATATCCCTTACTGCCACATTGTCAGGGGAGAATGCAACTAAATAGAATTCCTCTGCATTTCCCATAACTTGGACTTCCTCGTCCTCAAAATTCCTTATCCTCTGCCATTCGGCGTAGAGGCGGTTGAAAAGCTCCGTATCAAATTCGGTGTCCTCATAGCCGAAATTCGGGCTGGTCTCACACAGCGCCATTTTCTGCGGAGCGTTGAGATAGCGGTAATAAGCCTCTGCAATTTCCAGCCCCTCAGCAGTGAGATACTGATGACTTTCGTACCAGAGTATCGTAACACCCGCATCGTTCTTCACGTCGAATATCATATTCGTATCGTCGGTTACATTGGCGATGGGGGTGAGATGCTCTTCATTCAGTTCCCGCCCTCTGTAGAAAAGGGGAGAGCTACTGTCGGGCTCGTAGTATTTAACACCGTTGAGAGTGATGCAGTTGGTGTCGTCGATCTCGTCCTCTGTTTCCTCAGCGTAAACACCGAGGTCGGAGTACTGCAGGGTATACTGATCGGTTACGCTGTCAGCATAGCTGTCAAATGAGAGCTTGCCCGATATCACAATGCCGATAAGTATCACAACGATAGCTGCATAGCTGATGAAAAACGTCAGCGGAATATCTCTGTACCTTGCGTTACGGCTCTTCATAACACCCCAGCAGATACCGCTCACAAGCGCAGCCACCGCCGAGTATGCAAGAAATGCGACATAAGCGACTGCCAGCAGTGCGACCACTGCAAGCACTATCATTATCACGAATATGCCCATAAAAGCCATAGCAGCACCTCCGGCTAAACAGCAGAATTACAGGTTTTTAGCCTCTTCCATAATGCGCTTGTCGGCTTCAAGGTTCTTCTCGTTCTGCTTCTTCTTGAAAGCGGAGAGCTTTTCAGCCAACTCGTCATTGTTGATGGAAAGCATCTCTACAGCAAGGTAGCCTGCATTAGCTGCGCCGTCGATACCAACGGTAGCCACGGGAACCCCAGGGGGCATCATAACAGTAGCGAGGAGCGCATCCATACCCTCCAGTGCCTTAGCCTTAACGGGGATACCGATGACGGGGAGAGTAGTGTTGCCTGCAACTGCACCTGCGAGGTGAGCTGCCATTCCTGCTGCGGCGATGATAACGCCGAAGCCGTTCTCTCTTGCGGAGGATGCGAAAGCCGCAACCTCTCTGGGGGAGCGGTGTGCAGACATAACTCTTACTTCATAGGGAACACCGAATTCCTTGAGTACCTCAGCTGCTTTCTTAACAACGGGAAAATCGCTGTCGCTGCCCATAATGACAGCAACCTTTTTGATATCAGACATAGTAAATTTCCTTTCTTTTACAATTAAAAAGGCTGTATCGGAGTACAATACAGCCTAAAAGTTACAATGCGGTATTTGATGCAATTACTCTGTAAAAGCAACGGGAATATCCGATTGAAATGAAGAAGTTGTGCAACGTAGTCATTGTACTGATCTCCCTTACAGATAATTGCGCTTGTGCAGAAAAGCACTACCTATATAATACTATAAAATAGTAAGAATTGCAAGTGTTTTTTACGATTTTCAACATTTTCAATCAAGATAGTGGATAACAAAAGCATAAAACTGTCACTATTTTGTGCTTTGTTGAAATGTTAACAAACTTTAGAGTATCCTGGCATTGTTGATGATGAGACCGAAGGTGACTCCAAGGGAGGATGCTGCCTTGCGGCAAAGGTTCATACGGTCAAGGAATATCTCAAAGTAGTCCATTACAGGTGATATTTTGAGGTCGATGGTGAGTGACAGAATGAGCTCCTTATTATCCTCTGTAAAATATAGCTCAGAGCCCTCTACAGCGAAGTTGACACGGTCATGGATATCTTGGGATAGGGTATGGCTGTTAGGTTCACATCCGTCTTTGTTGCGCACTCTGCTGCGGCGCACATCTGATTTATCTGCTATTATCAGCGCAGCGGCAATTGGGGTGACTGGGCTTGCAGTGTGTTCGTCATGGTTGCCGATGGCAGAAACTATCAATGCTATCTCATTTGCAGGCATACCGAGGTTGTCAAGCAGACGGAAAGCCATAACAGCACCGCTCTGCGCATGGTCAACACGGTTGATGACATTACCGATATCGTGCATATAGGCAGCAATCTGGGCAAGCTCGCAAGTGCGTTCATCATAGCCGAGGGTGTTGAGTATTTTGTATGCTGTAGCGGCAGCACGCTCAACATGGGCATTGGAATGCTCGGTATATCCGATGGAGCTGAGGGCAGCATCAGCGTGGTTTATGTAGGTTTGGATATCCTTGTTTTCACGGATATATTTATAGGTTACGTTACTCATATTGGTTCCTTTCGGGAAAAATAATATTGTGATGTGCAAAATCCTCTGCGACAATTCGTACTGCATTGTCAACAAAGTCCTCGTATTGCTGACGGTTGAGATAAGGATATTCCCAGTCGAGTTTGCGGTCAAGATTCTTGTAGAATTTTGGCAGGAACTTTAGCTTGTCGATAAGGTTGTGGGCGGTGTAATAGGGGAGCTGATCACCGAGAAGTTCTGCTTTTCGAAACATATAAGTCGGAGGCCAAGCGGTCTTAGGAAGACAAGAAATC
>JAZPZN010000123.1:0-7214 GCA_045544715.1 Oscillospiraceae bacterium
ATAGTACCACCCTTGAAGCGGATATCAACATCGGGAACAAGTATAAAGGAGAATATAGCAGTAAGTGCAATAAGCGCTGCAGAAATGCCTACATATATCTTAGTATTCTTTACAAAATCAAAGTTTGTAGCAGCCTTTACCTCGATGACCTTTACGGTATCCTTACCCTCTTCTGCATTAACAGCCTTACCGCCGCCATAGAACCATGCCTTTCTAAACACCTTGAACTTAGAAAGAGAGGTAAGCATAAGCCTTGTTGCCCAGCAAGCCATGATGAAGTTCATAACTACACCAGCCAGCAATGTGAAGCCGAAGGAGTAGATAGTGCCCTCTGTAGATGCACCAAACCATGTACCGAACACTGCCATCAGGATAACAGCAACAATGATAACGGTAAGGTTACTATCGAGGATAGCTGCAAAGCCTCTCTCAAAGCCGTTCTTGATAGCACCGTCAATAGTTCTGCCAGCCTTTAACTCCTCACGGATACGCTCAGCAGAGATAACGTTAGCGTCAACACCCATACCGATCGAAAGGATGATACCTGCGATACCAGGCAGAGTAAGGGAAGATGCGTCATTAAAGCCAAAGAAGCCCGTGATAGCTGCAAACATACCTGCCACCTGACCTGTCAGTGCGATAACAGCAACCAGACCGGGCAGACGGTAGTAAGCTATCATGAATACAGATATCAGTGCAAAAGCGATGATACCAGCCAGTGCCATTGCATCACGGGCACCTGTACCGAGGATAGGAGAAATTGTGGAAAGGTTCTCGATCTCAAGCTTGAAGGGAAGCGCACCACCGTTGATCTTATCAGCAAGTGCCTTTGCACTTTCAGCATCAAAGCTTCCTGAGATCATCGCACTGCCATCAGCTATTCTCTCATTAACATTAGGGTAGGAGATGCAGATATCGTCCATCCAGATCGAGATGCAGTCGCCCACAAGACGTTCTGTAGCGTCAGCAAATGCCTGCTTTCCGCTCTCCTTGAACTCGAGAGATACGATGTGCTCGCCTGTTTCATTGTTATACATTGCAGTAGCACTCTGTACATCGGAGCCCTGCAGGATGATGTTCTCAGTAACACCTGTGGGAAGGCCGTTATCATCCACGTCATAACTCTCACGGAAGGTCAGCAGTGCGGTCTCGCCTATCTCCTTGACAGCCTGCTCAGGATCGAAGCTGGTGTCATCTGCCTGCCACGGGAACTGAACAATGATGATATTGGAAGCCGCATCAACATATACCTCATAATCGTTGATGCTCTTGTCTACAAGTCTTGTTTCAATGATAGACTTAGCAGCGTTAAGGTCATCCTCAGTAATATCGTGCTCAGCAGCGTAAGACTCGGGAACACCGAATGTTACGTTAACGCCGCCCCTGATATCGATGCCCCATCTGATGTCATCAATACCCCAGATGATATGGTTCTCAATGTCGCCATAACGGGTGCTTACACCCATAGTTGACAGCAGCGAGAATGCCACGATCAGGAGAAAAATGACAAAGAATACAGGTTTTGTGATCTTGCTCTTCAAAATTTTTCACTCCGTTCTTTGATTATAGGTGACAGAAACACTGCACCTATTATATTTTTCATTATCTTATCTATTATAATATAAATCTCAGAATTAGTCAATAGTTTTGCTCTGATTTTTTCTTGAAGCTTAAAGTTCCGCTTCAGACGGCTCCCTATATGCATAGCTTGTCTCAGACTCCGAGGGCATACCGTTAAATACCGCAAGCTCGTTCACCACAAAGTCATAGCTACTTTCTTCATTCAATAGTGAACCGCCCACTGCGCCGAAGTGTTTAGCTGCAAGCCAGTGCCTCAACGCCTCTATCTCGTCGGTTGTCGCAGTGAAGCGATCACCGCAATACTCTGTAATAACTGTCATCCCCTGCTCTGCAAGATGCTGAGCAAGGCCAAGAGCCAACCTAGCCGCATTGCAGCCCGAGCCCGTTGCGATAAGCACACTTACCGTGCGCCCTCCGCTATTTTCGCTGATCCTTGTCAACAGTCTGCCATGCTTTGCAGAAAGCTTGTAGCTTATGCTTCGCAACGAGTCGCCGTTTTGATAATGTCTTATCTCACTACCGGGCATTCCAGAAAGGCTTACCCTTGATATCTCTAGGCTTTCATCTCCGTCATCCTTATCAAGCTTAACCGCAAAGGGATACTTTCTCAGCATCGGTATCACCGCCACTGTAAAGCTATCTTTGATTTCCGATCCGAAGCCTACCGCATCAACAAGATCATGCACTAACATAGCCCTTGCATTGATCTCTGTCATACCGCAGCTTTTCACATCTATCGACACTGGGATCTCGACACTGCTATTGAACATCAGACTACCTGCCAAAGGCACTGCTTCACCACCGCAGTCGACTTCAAGCTCAATAAGCGGAATAAAGCAAAAACCTGTTTTCTCCAGCTTAACGATAACCATCATTCGGTGCCCCTCTTCACATACGCTTTCCTTTGTAAACACACTGACGGTGAAATTTTTCCTAGAGACGATGCAAACCAGTGAAGAAATAACTCCCGCAACTGTCACCGCATACGCAAGCCATATCAGATTGTCATAACTCACCATAAAGCAGAGCGCTGTTATCGCAGCGATCATGAACAGATATCTGATCACATATCTTGCTGTTATCATTTTCTCTGCCTCCTGACCGCTTTGAGCTTTCTGTAATCTTCGTAAAGAATCGGAGGCTCAGCCTTGTTTGTTTTTCCTGCACCATAGGATACCCTGTCGCAGGCGGACATGAATCGCTTAGCCTCATCCTCAAGACCCAGATTATATATAACCCTAGCGGTATCCTGCGCAGTCATGGTTTCAGACGCACACTTAGCAAGCTTTCCCGCCTCACGACGCATCCTTACAAGAATACCCCGCACCGCCTTTTCGGGTGCAATAGCACGATAACTAACCTCAAACCAAATATCTGCCAGCTGCCGCCTTAATATATACACCGCAAGTGCCAGCGCACAAAGCATCACGAAAGAAAAGATAACCGCATTTACAATATCCTGTGGTATCTGAAACTCCTCAGCCTTTTCTGCATAACCTGTAGTATCCAGCGAGTACCAGCCATGCCCATTGATATACACCTGCACGAATGCATGGGCATTTGCATCAGTTATTATGTACAGCCCATCCTCTGTCTTATTATCCTCGTCCATCGCAAAACCTTCGGTATAGATAGCCGTTAAGCCTGCACCTCTGCAAAGCAATGCCGCTGCCGTTGCAAAATCGCTGCATATTCCACGTTTGCTGTCAAATATAAAATATTCGGCTGTATACTCTCTCGGCACAAAATTGAGGTCATATACAAAATCCTCGCTTTCAAACCAGCGGATTATGCTGATAAGCTTATCGTAATCAGTTTCTGCTCCTTCGGTTATCTCATCCGCCAATGCTTTTATCTCGGGACTTACTCCCCTGTAGGCGGTAAGCTCATGATAATACTCAGCATTCCTTTTTTCATTAAGGAACATCTCAACTGCCACCTGACTGAGCACACCCTCGTTAGATGCGGCTCTTAACAAAGCCTCCAGCTCATCAGGAGCAAATGCCCTTACAAACTGCGGGTTTATTTTTCTGTCAAAATACTGCAGCTCATATTGCAAACCTACAATGTGATCTCCTACAAAAAGCTCATTTCTCTCAGTAGAATACACATCCATATCCACATACTTTGCCATTTTATTTATCACAGCAGCACTATAAGTGCCAACAGGATGAATCACCACATGTGAAACAGTGTTATCAGCATGCTCGACCTCCATTGAAAGGCTACCCTCATCAGATGGCGGGATAGTTTTCAGCTTTGCCGCATATTCACGCAGCATGCCCTCATCAGCCGCCTCACGCATACTATTTATCATACTGCCTATATGCATCTCGGAATAGCCCCAGTCGGGATAGCCTTTGTTATAATACTCCATCGTTACCCAGCCCTGCTCACCGAGATAATCATCAAAACAGCCATATATGAGATTGACACCTTCATCAGCACGCACATGGAGCAACTCCTGATTTCTGCTGCTGTTCTCACCCACATTCACGGATGAACTCGCAGAAAAGCTGCTGATATTGAAATTATATCCACCCCTACCGAGAAGTATCTCATTGACAAGCTCCTTGCCGCTCATAGATGCAGATTTAGGTATCAGCGCAGCTATCAACACCGCCAGTAATGCAACAGCTCCCGCACTTGCATACCGTACAACAACAGCATTTTTGGGAAGCTTGTATTCATTCCTGCTCATATTTGAGCATCCGACCACCAGCACATAAGATGCCACAATGAAAACTATAATCCAAAGCGGTAAAGTTCCCATTGTACGTGATGCCAGCACCGCCACAACAAATACTCCAGATATTACCCATGGAGCGGCATTATTGTGTATCGCAAAATAGAAACAGATATATCCCACCAGTATGCCTAAAATAAACACACTTGCCAATGCCCAAGTCCAATTGAAGCCACGTGACGAGCCAGAAAAGAAATACTCAAGGAGTTCGGCATTCTCATCGCCCATAAAGTTGAACACCAGCACCGTGCCAACCATTGCTGCTATACCCAGTCCTACCATTGCATATGATGCCACCTTACGCCTGCCAAACGACAATATAAGCACAAGCACAGATGCCACCATCGTCATAATAGCTGCACATGGAATATAGTTTTTTAGGTTGACTGTATACATGGCTGCCAGTGACAATGCCACAATGTAAAGCAACAACGCAGGCAGCCTCATTTTTATAGTTGATATCATCATACTTTCTTAAAATATGAGTACAATCGGCACATCATCATGCCATTATACAGCTTGCGATTTTTGTCGGCTTTAAGCCCAAAGGTATCCTCAAACTCTTCATCGGGAGTAATGACATAAAGCTGACTGTCATCCAGCGGAAGCAATCTATCACCCATGGCACGATATATCTCACGTGCCTCGCCGATCTCCAACATTCGCTCACCATAGGGAGGATTAGTTATGATCTTCAACGGCTTCTCGGGATATTCAAATCCCGCTATATCACGTTTTGCAGCCTTTACAACAGCATCCACGCCCGCTTTTTTAGCATTGGCAAGGGTGAGCTCGACACACTCACTGTCGATATCGTAGCCATACACATGAAATCCTGTTCCATGCTTCACCTGTTCAGCAGCCTCATGCCTTGCCTCACGCCATATCTCCTTAGGGAGGAAGCCGTAAGTTTCTGCCAAAAAGCTGCGCTTTAAACCTGGAGCTATATTCAATGCTTTCATCGCAGCCTCGATAAGCAAAGTACCGCTGCCGCAGAACGGGTCACAGATAACGTCACTGTCACGCACCCTTGCAACATCAATGATCCCCGCAGCGAGGGTCTCCTTGATAGGTGCAGCATTCGATGTGCGACGATAACCACGCTTGTGCAGCCCATCACCACTGGTATCTAGCGTGATAGTAGCTTCATCCTTCTGTATCAAAAATCTGATCTGACACTTTGCGCCTGTTTCAGGCATTGTATTGAGCCCATATGCCTTGCAAAGATTTATCGCCATCGCCTTTTTTATGGTTGCCTGTGTCCTTGACTCGCTTTTTAGCACCGAGTTGATCGTGTGCCCCACAACAGGGAACTGGTCGTATTTTCCGATGAACTCCTTCAATGGAAGGCGCTGCACGCCATAAAACAGGTCGTCAGAATTTTTGATCTTGAACTGACCCAGCACTATTCCGACACGCTCTGCAGTTGAGAGGCATATATTCGCTTTTGCACAAAGAGCCGCATCGCCGCTGAACATCACTCGACCATCGCTGACGGTCACATCTTCACCGCCGATCTTCTTCACCTCAAAGGAAAGTGTTTTTTCAAGCCCGAAATGGCAGGGCGCAAGGTATCTGTATCTTGTCATGGTAACTCCTTTTTAAAAATATTCCTGCATAATATTTTATCACAACTTCGCCAAATTGTCTATATTATTATTGATTTTATACCAGCCACAATTCTTTTGTGCATATTAGCTATATAGTGTGTTATAATTTCGGCTCTTTTTGACAAAATCAATAGCTTGGCTGAAAATCTGTTGCAAAAAAATCAAATCTATTATATAATATAGGAAAGAACAATGCGCACAAGGTATGCCTGCTGCAATTTATCCGCAAAGATGCGGATCTGCGATACTTTGGAAGGTGTCAGGCTGCCATAAATGCGTGCTATTTTTTTCATAGCACGAAATAAAGATATAAAGCGCATCTTGAAAGGAGAACCCCCATGAGCATCAAATTTGATGACAAGCATCTTAAGAGCTTTGTCAGCGAGCAGGAGCTTGCTTACATTGCGCCTCAGGTAAAAACAGCCCACGACCTGCTGGTAAGCCGCACAGGCGCAGGCAGCGATTTCCTCGGTTGGATCGACCTGCCCGTTGACTACGACAAGGAAGAATTTGCACGCATCAAGGCTGCAGCAGCTAAGATCAAGAACGACAGCGAGATCGACGGTTATGAAACCGTCCAGCTTTATATGCACGACGTTTGCGCGTCAACTGCCCGTCCCGACCAACAGCTTATCGCCTTTGAAAAGGTGATGATAAAGGCCGGGGAAACCGTGACCGTCACCTTCACGGTAAAAGAGGAAATGCTTCGATTCTACAATATCGAGCATAAGCACGTGTCAGAACCCGGTGTATTTGAGCTTTCAACCGGCTGCGCAGACAATCTGATCTTGACAAAGTCCTTTATACTAAAATAAAAAAGTCCTCCGATACGGAGGACTTTTTATCTATTACAGTGAAAGAAGTACGGTTGCAGCTGCACCTATTACAAGACCGAACCACTGCGACCTCGTTATCTTCTCTTTAAGCACGATCACCGAGAAAAGCGTTACTATCATAAGTCCGCCCACACCGATAACGGGATATATAAGACTGGGGGAAAGGGCGGTCGACGCCATAAGTATGATGAGATAGTTGTGTCCGACGTTGATCGCTCCTGCCGCGATCGGGATCAAGCCCGAGCTCTTGAAGATAGTCTTACTGTCGCTTCTGTCGCTCATAAGATAGCTTACAAGGCCGATAACGAACGCGATAGCGGTAGCAAAGAACATAAGCATACTGCCGTGCTTTCCGCCAAAGTCCATCTGCTGAGTTCTTTGAGTGGTCGCGGCAGTTGCGTTCCCGAAAAATGCAATGCAAAGATATATCAGCCATTTGAG
>JAZPZN010000124.1:0-3667 GCA_045544715.1 Oscillospiraceae bacterium
GTTGCAATATTTATAACAGTTTTTGGCTTTATGCAGATAGGCTATGCCCTTGAGGAGATTCTTAATCCGAGAATAAAGCACAGAAAGATACGCTCAAAGGGTGTTTCTCCCGAAGTACAGGCAGAGGAGATTTTCGCACATATTACCGATATCAGCGAGGACGAGGCGATTCTGCTTAAAGAAAAATACATTGTAGGAGTAAGGCAGTGAACGTACTTGATATAAAAAACCTGAAAATACTTTTCCGCAGTGAGGAAGGTTTTGTCCGTGCGGTAGAGGGCGTTGATATTTCAGTCGGCGAGGGTGAAAAGGTCGCAATAGTCGGCGAATCAGGCTGCGGCAAAAGCGTTACGGGACTTGCCTGCATGAAGCTGCTGAATACTCCGCCCGCATATATCAAGGCTGACAGATTTGAATTTGTTTCCCATGATGGTAAGACACATAGTATCCTTGAAAAAAGCGAAAATGAGATGCTTTCTCTTCGTGCCGAGGAGATGGCAATGATATTTCAGGACCCATCTACCTTTCTCAATCCCGTTATGACTATCGGCGAACAGCTTGACGAGGTATTCATCTACCACAAAAAAATGAAGCCAAAGGAAGCAAGGCTACACAGCATTGAGATGATGAAAAAGGTCGGGATACCTGACCCGGAAATGCGTGCGGAGCAGTATCCTCACGAGCTTTCAGGAGGCCTGAAGCAGCGAATACTTATCGCTATGGCAACCTCGCTTTCTCCACGGCTTCTCATAGCAGACGAGCCTACAACTGCACTTGATGTGACTGTTCAGGCACAGATACTTGCACTTATTTCTGAACGTTGCGAAAAGGAGAATATGTCGCTGCTGATGATAACACATGACCTCGGTGTAGTGCGTGAGATGGCGGACAGGGTGTACGTTATGTACTGCGGAAAGATAGTGGAGCAAGGCACAGTGGACGAGATACTGAAATATCCTCAGCACCCTTACACAAAGGCACTGATAGATACTATTCCAAGCCTTGACAGCAAGGTGGAACGTTTTGTGCAGATACCGCATAATGTCCCACACCCTATGAACAAACCTGATGGCTGCTACTTTTCAAACAGATGCAGCTATTGCACAGAGCTTTGTATGAAGCAGATGCCACCATTGTTTGACAGAGGTGACGGCAGGAAGGTGCGCTGCTGGTTTGAAACGGAGGAATTATGGGAGAAGTAATTCTTAAAACAAATGACCTCACTGTGGATTTCAAGGTAAGAAAGACTTTGTTCGGAAAGCCGTCACGGCTTTCCGCTGTGCAGAATGTAAACATTGAGATACAAAAAGGCGAAATCTACGGTCTTGTGGGAGAATCAGGCTGCGGAAAGTCAACCTTTGCTAATGCCTTGCTGGGTTTTGTGCCGATAACATCAGGCTCATTCGAGATGTTCGGGCATACAATAAGCTCGCAGACAAAGTCAAGCGAATGGAAACAAGTACGCCGTCATCTCCAGACGGTGTTTCAGGATCCTTATTCCTCCCTGAATTCACGCTTTACGGTATGGCAGATAATATCTGAGCCGCTTTATATATCGGGCGAGCGCGATGAACGTATCCTGCGTGAAAAAGCTGCCGCACTCGTGGAAAAGGTGGGGTTATCACTTCATGACCTCGACCGCTATATATTCGAGTTTTCGGGCGGTCAGCGGCAGCGTATCGCAATAGCTCGTGCCCTTATTTCAAATGCAGAGCTGATAATCTGTGATGAGCCTACATCAGCGCTTGATGTTTCGGTACATTCGCAGATTTGCAATCTTCTTTTAGACCTGCGTGAGGAGTACGAGCTTACATATCTTTTCATTTCTCACAATCTTTCGCTTATAAAACATATTACAAATCATATGTCGGTGATGTATCTTGGAGAGGTTATGGAAAGCGGCTCGACAGAGGAGATATTCACACAGCCTGCCACACCATACACAAGGGCGTTGATTTCAGCTATTCCTGAGGTTGATCCAACGGAAAACCGAGAGCGTATAATTCTTTCAGGCGAAGCAAGAAGTCCGATAGATCCACCCGATATCTGCCGATTTGCAGGAAGATGTCCGAATTCGTGCGAAAGCTGTCACACAAGACCGCTGCCGCCGTTTGCAGAGGTGGGAACCGACCACATTGCAAGATGCCATTTATGTGAAAGCAGGTGAATGTATGGATAACGAAAAACTGAAATGTCCGTGTATGCCGCAATGTCCAAACTACGGCAAATGTCGTGAATGTATAGCGGCGCACGCTGAATTCTATACCGCTCCGAAATGTGTAAAACTTATGCAGGAGGAGATGAAGAGAAAACATCTTCACCCGTCAAATCCGCACATGAGAAAATCGCTCCCCGAACGTATAGAGGAGTATTATGCTAAAAATCCTGATGCACATCTGCGCACAGTGGCAGAGGAACTGAAAATAACCGAGTGGCAGCTTCTTGATTCTATGAAAACGGCGGTTTCTGTGCCCGCGGATGATTTTGATGAAATATACAATAAGCTGACGGAGCTTGAATGTGTAAAGCTCCATATTGACACAGGCGGAGTTCTTCTACAACTCACGACTCCACTGCCGGCAGCGACAGAGCAACATGGAGCAAAAATAATTAACCGCAACAGCGGAGATATGTCGCTTACATCGTTGATATTCACACAGTCACTGTATGCGGTGTTTCTTGTGAGAGAGGTACTCTGCGGCGGCAAGGAAAGCCTTAGCATTGCCCTTGTGAATGAGGATGAAAAGATAGCGCTTTCCATCTATTTATGCCGTTCTGATGCAGGCGTAATTGAGATAAAATCCAAAGAGCTTTTTGAGGCTCTTTGGCAAAAATACAAATAATAAAGACAGGAGAACAACATTATGAAAAAAATCTTATCAACAACACTTATTTTAAGCATGCTGCTCTGTGCGGCAGGCTGCGGCAGCTCAGACACCTCCGTATCTACCTCCGCAGTTGACACTACATCTTCCGTTGTCGAAACATCTGATGCAGACGATGTTACAGAGATTGCTGTAAATGAGGGCGAGTTCAAGGCTGGTGCTTACACAGGAAATTCGGAGTATGCCGAGGGTGAATTCAGCATGACATGGAACTATACACTTAGCCTCAATGAAGACGGAACATTCACCATTACAGACAACGCAGGCGAAGAAAAGGGCACAGGCACTTATGCTCTTACAGACGAGTGCTACACTATGACCTACAGCGATGACAGAAGCTGCACTTTTGTTGTTCAGGCTGACGGCACTCTCAAGGTGCTGAACGACCTGCCCTATGGCAAGGCTTCCATCTCCCCTGACATGGTTGGAGGTATCGTTCTTGAATACAGTGGTGAGGCTGTTTCTGCCCCGGCAGAGGAAACAACATCCACAGATATTGAAGATATTGCACCTACGGATGCTTTTACTATTGCGTCAGGTACGTATGCTGCAAGCTACACAAAGGAAAGCCCCATGGCTGGCACAGTAGTATACAACTACGAAGCAACCATCGGCGAGGACGGAACATTCTCCTACAGCGTAAGCTTTGACATGGGCGGCACTATGTATGACGGCTGTTCCGCAAGCGGTACATACACAGTTGACGGCGGAAAGTTCACATTCACAGACGAGAGCGGCACTGTAACCGAGAGTATGCTCACAGCAGATAACACACTTGTTAT
>JAZPZN010000125.1:0-105370 GCA_045544715.1 Oscillospiraceae bacterium
GCCATTTGTAAGTCCTGTTACTGTGTATGTAGTATCTGTAAGATTTACAGTATATGTCTTGTACTTGCCACCAATATATGCGGATACCGCATACTTAGTTGCTTTATCTACGGCATCCCAGCTCAGCGTTACAATGCCGTCGCCTGCTACTGCCATAATGTTTGTAGGCTTGCCGGAACCGACGGGTGTAGCAGATACAAGGTCTGCTGTTGTAAAGCTGCTCCACTTGCCATTTACATACGCCTGTACCAGGAACTGATATGTTGTGCCATTTGTAAGTCCTGTTACGGTATACGTAGTATCTGTAAGATTTACAGTATATGTCTTGTACTTGCCATCGATGTATGCGGATACTGCATACTTAGTTGCGCCATCTACTGAATCCCAGCTCAGCGTTACAATGCCGTCGCCTGCTACTGCCATAATGTTTGTAGGCTTGCCGGAACCAACAGGTGTTGCAGATACAAGGTCTGCTGTTGTATAGCTGCTCCACTTGCCGTTTACATACGCCTGTACCAGGAACTGATATGTCGTGCCGTTTGTAAGTCCTGTTACCGTGTATGTGGTATCTGTAAGATTTACAGTATATGTCTTGTACTTGCCATCGATGTATGCGGATACTGCATACTTAGTTGAACCATCTACTGTATCCCAGCTCAGCGTTACAATGCCGTCACCTGCTACTGCCATAATATTTGTAGGCTTGCCGGAACCAACAGGTGTTGCAGATACATGATCTGCTGTTGTAAAGCTAGTCCATACGCTATCAATATAAGCTTGAACGACAAATTGATACTCCTTGCCATTTGTCAGCCCTGTAACAGTGTAGGTCGTAGTCGTAAGTGAGGTTGTTTCAGTAACATATTTGCCATTTTCTAAATAGGAAACAGCGTACTTTGTAGCGCCTTCTGTTGCATTCCATGTGAGAGTCACACATCCATCACCTGCTATAGCTGTAATGGGGAGCTTGGCAATAGATTCTTCTACAGAATAACCACAGTTATTAACACAGTTGTAAGTTTTTACGCCCTCTGTGAAGTTTGTGGGTTCAGTGGAGACTGTGCCATTATCAAGGCTATGAGTACACTCTATAGGAACAATGGATATATCATAGACAGTAACATTATTACCGCTAATTACTATATACTCATCATTATAAAGCCTTGCAAGGGTTTCACGATCTACTGTAAGCTGGCAAGCACCAGTGGTCTTGTCGGTAACATCAAATGTTCCGATTGCCTCCCAGATATTATCAGAATATTCAGCAAAGTTAACAGTTACATGAGCATCATCGCCAATATCCTTGATATACACCATGATCTCAGCACCGTTAGCATAAATGCCATCCTCTGCCATAGATTCATCGATCCAATTGGGATATGCCGGAACTGACCAGTCATAATCGCCTAGCTTGCGTTCCTGACTATTAAAATAACTGTATCCCACTCCAGGTTCAGAGGGAGCAGTATCTGTAATAAACTCAACATCATAAATGTTAAGTGTGGTATAGGCATCAACCCAAACGCCATTAAACACGGGCGCCGTTGTCATTTTGCCACGGACATGCCACACAAATTCAAACACACGGCTTTTTGAAGATTCAAACCAAAGAGAAGTTGTGTCATCATAAGATACAGTTGCACTCACAGAGCCATGGTCCGGTCTGAACTTGAACTTTATCGTCTGTACATCCTCGGGAGCTATGCCCTCAGGCAACTCAAAAGTGAGAGGATCTATAGTCATGGGGTTCTCTGTCGCAGGAACAGGATACCAAACATATCCATTATTTTCTGTATCTTTAAGCCACTTTCCTGTTTCAGGTGTTTCGAAAGCAGTTTCATGATACTGTACATTGTCAATAGTGATCTTTGTGCCTGCTGTTATCTTGGTAGTATACAGTCTGATAGAATCGATATTACCATCAGTCAAATTATGCTTAATTGGAACAATTGTATTCCTCAAATCATGAGTTTGACCCCAGCATAATGTACCATCAGTATGGCTCCAGCAGTCTAGATATATCTTTGCATCACCATCAACGGCAACATCAAAGCTTATCGCTGCGTAATCTCCATCAGAATCTATCGGAATTTGCAAATTCTCGACAAATCCACTTTCGCTATCCGATTCATCAAAATCGGTATCTCCACGCACATAAGTATAAACACCGTTAACAGTATCAATAATCCACTTGTCTTTGGGATTATCAGCGGTATAACGCCAATTGCTGACTGTTATAGAAGAGTTTGCGAGTATCTCGGTAATTAGTAATGTTACATCGTCAGTAAGCGTTATATTATTACCCTCAGCATCAGTGCCGAGCACCCATGTGATGGTACGTGTTTCATCAGTTAGAACATATTCTGTATCATTTTGCCACTCAGCGGTGGTATGACAGCCAAGATGCATTTTAGCTGTTCCTGTTACAGTTACATCAATAGATACTGTTCTTACTGTATCAAGATCGATACTACTCATATCATAGCGTCTGGATGTTATTGAGTTACTATTATACTTATCCTCATTATTATTTATATAAGTATAGCTGCCGTCCCCATTATCTATCCAATACTCAGTAGTTTTGAACTCATCTGAGAACTCTATGTCATGAACGGTGATCTTAGCCCCCTTGGGTGCAACCCATATATTAAGTGCAAAACCAGTAATAGGCTCTTCACCTGTCAGGAATATCTTAGCTGTACCATCTTCCGAGAACCAGAATGCATCACCGCATACCCATTTATCTCCAGACATACCGCTAATTACGGCACTAACACCGTTTGCACCATCTTTGATTCCTTGTACGGTTACTTCAGCGATGGCCGTTCTGGCATTCTCTACATCGGGTGTCAATCCGAGATTAGGTATACCATTCTCCCACTCGGAGTTAGACTGATATCCAGTACAGATCGTATATGTACCATCGCCATTATCGTTCCACTGAGGGTATCTTGGCTCCTCGCTGAAATCAACGGTCGTACGAAGCGACTTGCTGACGTCACCATTAATATCTATGGCATAAATGTCACAGTTGACCGTATCAGTACCGGTAGTATCAGCTGCCATCTTCATAACGCCCCAGTCGCAAGCAGTAGATCCACTGCACGACCAATTATCGTCAGATTTCACCAAATAGCCTATGGCATTTTCACAATCGTTCCAATAAAGATAATAATTGTCATCGACCCATGTATAATCAGGAGCATCAAGCGTTTCGATAACATCACAACCATCATAAGCGTATACAAATACATCATACGAAACAGCAACCACATCATTGTTGCTGTCTACAGCCCTGACAGCAAATGTAATATCACCGGAGAACTCCTGACCCAAAATGTGGTTTTGCGCCAGTAACAAAGGCAAAGATTGTACATTGGCATTGCCGATCTTATATGTTTCTTCTCCACCATTGATGAGAATCTCATAGTTGAACTCACCCGAAAAATCAGAAGAAGGGGTATAATGATCCCAAACAAGCAAGCCTGTGGTTTCATCGAACTCAAAGTTTGCAGTCCAAACTTCGCCCGAAAGGATATACTTAACATCCTTAACAATTATAGCTGAATTTGCAGTAGCAGATATCAGATATATACGCACACCATCGCTGATATTAACAGGAAGATCCCAATACACTGTAGCAGTAGTATCACTGATTTCTTTTTCCTGATAATACCACTCATTATTTTCAGTGGAATATCCTACACCGATCTTAATGTCTCCAAATGCAGAAACATTAAAGGATACACCCTTAACCAAAGAATAGTCATCAACAGATACAACGGGGAAGAAACATGTATCAATAGTGTTGCCGGCATCGAAATCGGTGCCATCCTGATAATAGCTGTATGTGCCATTGTCAGTATCTTCCACCCATCTGTTATACTCATCCGCTATACAGATAGTTGTTTCATAAGCATCGCTTATATCACCATTGCTGTCAACCGCATAAATAGTGATATCAGACATATCCAAGCCTACAGAGTCCATACACATCTTCATAATGCCATAATCACATCCATATGTGGTGCAAATGCTCCATATACCGGTGCCGCAATCAGCAAAGAACACATAGCCAATTGCGTTTTCAACGGTACTCCAGTTAACCCAGTTTGTGCTTGAATCAAATACAACATTAGAGGGAGATGCCAGTTGGGGATTCGTTTTACAACCATCAGAAGAATAGGAGTAATTCTCAGTAGCACTCGCTACCATATCATATCCATTATAGTGATTCTTGAGGTAAGCCTCGATCTTTATCTCAACATCCTTAGAATAAGCAGAATTACCCTCTATATACTTCTTAGCATGCTCCAAAAGGAGATTTAAGTTTGTACTGTTGCTGCGCTCGATCAACACAATATCATTATAGTATACCTTATAATACATCGTGCTAGTGCAGCCTTCAGGTTCATACGCACTCCATGTCAACACACCGGTAGCGTTATCAAATGTGAATCCGGGATTCCATTCATCAACTCCGGGTGATAGAGTTATCGTATATGGCTCGCTGACATCGCCATTACTGTCTACAGAATATATGTAAACATTAGATGTCGTTGTACCCACAAAATCCATACACTGCTTCATGATACCCCAGTCGCAGCGAGCATTGCCCCAGATAGTCCACTTATTGCCATTGGATTCTGCGATAAAAATGTATCCTATTGCATTTTCTGCAGCTTCCCAACGCACATAATCATTGCTGTCAACATATGCATAAGGAGTAGCAGTAGCTGTTTCGCTTATATCACAGCCATCATAGGTGTAATTGAAACTGTCATTGGATACTGCTATCACTGTATAGTTGTTATCAACATCACGAGTTGCCGCCTTAAGAGTTATAGTATGTTCTCCTGCATACAGATCGCTATTTACAAGGGAATTCGCTGCAACCATAACAGGAAGCAATACACTAGGATCTCCAACAAAATCTCTGTTGTTGGACTCCACTGCATCTCCAAAATCCAGTTGATAATACACTTGACTACCATCAGCAGGAGTATATGCATCCCAAGTCAGCATACCGGTGCTCTCATCATACGCAAGGTTTGCAGTCCACTCACCAAGTGCTTTGTTAACAGTAACAACAAGTGGCTCACTGATATCACCGTTAACATCGACAGCATATATGTACATCTCTACAGCGTCCAGATCATTTGCTATCATGATGCGCTGAGCCATACCGCTGTCATTGCAGTTCCATGTATTAGATGACCACTTCTTATCTCCGGAAGAAACATAATATGCAAATCCGTAGGAATCCTCAGCTGCCTCCCAGCTAACTACACCATCTGTGCCAATAGATGCGTTTGTGGGAGCAGAAATGGAACTATTAGTGTCACAACCGTCAAACTCAACAACACAGCTGTCGGTTGAAGTAGCAACACACTCATAATTGCCACCATTGAGGATGTAAGCCTTTACGGTGACAGTAATATCATCAGTATAATTTGTGCCATTTTCAAGATAACTGGATGCCAGCATAAGAGGAAGTGCAACAGTTGTATTGGTGGCATAGTTAGTTTCAGCGCCACCATTATAGCTGCGTGTATAATATACAGTGCCTGTATAATCATCAGGAATATACGCATCCCATGTCAGCATACCTGTCGTTTCATCGTATGTAATATTAGCAGTCCAACCTTCAGTAGAGTTGCTTTCTCCGAAAGTAACAGTAACTGTATCACCAGCGTCGATGCCACTGCCAGCCCAGTCATTAACGATTGCTGTAACAAAAACGCCTTCAAGTATAGCGTCATCAGTAACATCATATGACACCAGATCGCCCTCAGAGGACATAAAGGCAGCTGTCAGATTAGCGCTCAGGATCCACGGAGTATTACCATGTCCACAGTACTCGCTTGCCATGCCACTTTCGCCAAAATCGCCGACAAAACGAGGATGCAACTCAAGTGAATACTTGTCAGTTGCTATCTCGATGCCATTTACATACATCTTGTCCCAGTTAGGGAAAGTTACATGACTGTACTTAGAACGCAGGCTTCCGTATGTTTCAGTGCCAAAATCATAATCAGCGTCAAATTCAACCAGATCAAATATATCGAAGCTGATCACATCGGATGTGCTGCCTGCATTAGCAGTGCCACTAAGTGTAACCTCAGAAAGATCAAATTCCAGTTCAGCACGATCTGTGAGCTCAGGATTGATGAGGGCTATATCACCTACATTGATACCTCTGTTGCTGATATTACCCCAAGTCATAAGGCTCAAAGAGATATCCTTAACAACATACTCGTCAGGGACATTATCAAGGCTACTGAAATCATAATAGTAGCCATTTACAGGTCCTGATGTCCAGGCTGAATAGTCATCAGCATTTGCACCACACAGCACTACTATCCAATAACTTAGATCGGTGTCGTAAAGCTCACAACCCTCGATCTCATTGATAACAAAGTCAGTGAGCTTAATGCCGGAGTACATTTCCCTAAGCTCTCCAACAGTTGTAACACCAATAGTAACACCCTCGGGAGCAAAGTAGTAATTGCAACTTTCGAGACTTACACTGTCGCCATTAGCCACCATATATCCGCCGAAATCTTCGCCATTGTACTCGCATATGGCAACATCTTTCTTGCCCTCAGTGTTGATGAAAATATAGTCGCCTTCTTTGAGACCAGCTTCAGCAATAACCTCGGATTTAAGATTTAAGCCGAAAGCAAGAGATTTCACCACATCGGTGTCGGCATTGGTAATATTATCAAAATTCAGTACAGTACCGCCCTGGCAATACCAATCCCAGTTATTACTTACCTGAGAATATACATAAGTATCAAAATCCTCAATGGTAATGGAGCTTTCAGAGCATCCATTGATTTTAAGATCAGTCAGCCTTACACCTGAATACAATGCCTTTAATTCACCAACAGTTGTAGTATTGGCAGTGAAGCCGTCAAGCATGATATCAAAGAGAAGTTCACCCTTGAGTCCACCATTGCCATCAGATACGATATCTATGCACATCTGACCAATTTCAGGTGTGTAACTTGTAGGCTCTGAATAACTTATTACCAGATCAGAAAACGCACTGCGATCACCATTGATATTTACAGCACTTACAGAGAAAGTGTATTCGCCTGTTTCTGCAAATTCATCATTGAGCGCAGACTTCCACCAGCCACTTGTATCCTCGTTGCTGTGTGTATAGTTTTTATACTCTGTTCCGTTGATGTTGATCTTAACGAGATAACCTATTGCACCGTCAACAGCGTCCCATGTGATGTCATCACCGCTGAGAGTGATACCGGAGGGGGCAGCTATGTCTGTATTCTCGTCTAAACCATCATAGTAATAGACGTATGTGTCAGAGCAAGTATTACCGGGACCGGCCGAGACAGATATCGTAACATCGCCATTATATGTCAATCCATCCCTGGTATCAAAGTTGTGATAAACAACTTCCATAGGAATAATACTTGTTTCAGTATTTGTACCAACACCAAAAGCAAGTGTCACCTCAGAAAATGAGTAATTTAAATTATACCCCTCATCTCCAAGATCGGGATATGCATCCCAGGAAAGAATGCCCGTTGCTTCATCAAACTGGAAATTAGCTTCCCAAGTTGACGTGCTGTCTTCCGCATATGCATACGAATATGCAGAAAGCTGCTGAGGCAAAGGACCGATAGCGGTTGTCAGCACAAGGGCCGACGCTGCTAAAGATGAAATAACACGCTTCATCTTCATAAATCAATACCTCCCATTTTTTGATCCGTAAAACGGAATATACCAATTTAATTATACCACTATAACATAAAAAGTCAAGCACTAAGGTTCAAAACTGTTATTTTAACCAAATGTCAAAAGCAAGCATTATTATCAAATGTCATGATCAAAATAATGCCATCTGGCTCGCTTAGCATAAATTTTACGCAAAAACCTACAGATTGAAATAACGGCTTGATCTGTCTTGACAGGTATTATAAGCCCAAAAGGCCCGCAGCTTAAGCTGCGAGCCTTTTTGTATTCATTATGAAGCGAGGTGTTCACCGTCATTTAACTTATTGCTGTTTTCAAAAAAGCTACCTTCTGTTGATTGACGGTTGGTTCGATATGGCTTATTTAATCCCAAGATGATTGCGCCAAAAATCGAGCGATATTATCTCATTCTTTCTTGTCTGATAGCTCTTTTTAGCACTGCTATAGCAGAATAAGATCTTGAAAGCCATTCCAAGCACCATAAAGCTATATTTTATGAATTTGCCAAAACTGCGCTTAACAAGAACACCCGTATCCCCTTTTAGCTGATATTGAATAACAGCTCTCCGACGAATCGTATCATAAGAACTTGTCCTTGAAAGCGGCGCAGCACCTATCTCCTTTTTTAGCATAAATGAAGGAAATATATGACCTGCAAGTGTGAGTACAGACAAAGGGGTTAATAACGTATTGTCAGCCCGACGCTCCATGTTTCTCATGTTTTCATCCCATTCAGGAATGCTTGTCAGCTTTTGCAATTTAGGGGCATTTTTAATAAGCTCGCAATTTAGCTGCTCTTCGTCACAATTAATGAAAAAATCCACACCCTGAAGATAGTCGTCAAATGCTTTTAATATCATCGGCATACTGTCATATCTATACAATACCAAGTGCTTAAACGAAACTGCCAGCAAGCGATATAAAGCGTTGAAAAGCGGCATTCTATCGTGACAAGTGTTAAGAACTAGCTGATTTCTGACATTATAATACTCTAAATGCATGCTATACTTGTTATCAAAATCATCATGCCGAACAGCTATACCATTCATAGTAATTATGGGGGATGTATTGCTGCAGGTACGCAACCCATATTCAACATCATCGATCTTGATAAAAAACGGATACGGAAGCCCATAGTTAATTATATCAGACACTGGCATCAAAAAGCACCACCACGCACCATAACCTATATCATTGCCGCTCAGATTCTCCAGCAAAGCGTTCGGGGTACGAATATCTATGTTATGCTTTCCACCGCACACACGTCTGCCACTCCAATCTGCGCCGCCAAGCTCATATTGAATATATGGAACATTCTTAGACAGCATACCAGTGCCAAAATGCGCATCAGCATATTCGTTTTTAAGCAATGCTGCAAATACAGTCATTCTTTCAAGGATCTCTGTATGAAATTCAATATCATCATCCATTAGTATAATATGACTGAATCTGCCATCATAAGCCTCGATAAGCCCTCGTGTAAAACCGCCACTGCCACCGTAATTTTTATTAGGCAATACTTTGATAAATTCATCAGACAACGCTTCATGATCAAGGGAATTGCCGTTATCAACAACAAAAACACGGTCAATGAAGCTCAACTCTGCACTTTTCAACAGCTCGATGTTATTCAAAACATACTCTTCTCGTTTATAAGTGCAGATCGCAATGCAAGCACTTATCTCTGAGGCCTGACATTGCGAGGAATACTCGCCGCAAAGAAATCTGCATGGGGTCAAAGCGGTGATCTTAGGATAAACAAATCCTGCTTTTGGAAGGTCAGCAAGCGATAAAGATAACGATAGAGAATCTTCACCCTCCGTTTCACAAAGAATTTGCTCTGTGCCATTAAAAACGCAAAATTGCAGCTGTGCCTTGCCGTCGATTTTACAGGTAAATGTGATCTGCTGCACATTGGTATACTCTATATACTTTGTATATGGAAAAGAATTAAAATAAGTGTCCAGAGAAAGACTTTCACCTACAGCAAGCGATAAATTACCTCTGAAATAAAGTTCGCAATGTTGTGTATCGTCAGGAATTATTACACTTTGCAGGCGCATTTTTTCACTCCTTTACTTTTTGCACTCTTGTCTAACTGCATCCAAAGCAGCTCTTATTACCTTATCCATATCATAATATCTATATTGCCCTAATCTGCCGCCAAAAATAACATCTCCGTGTGACGCTGCTAGCTGCATATACTTTGAAAAAAGCTCGCCATTCTTTTGATCGTTAATAGGATAATACGGTTCCAATCCCAGCTTCCATTCCACAGGGTACTCTCGGGAGATCACAGTCTTTTCCTGACTGCCATATTCAAAATGTTTATGCTCAATTATCCTAGTAAACGGTACATCTGATGCAGTATAATTAACAACAGCATTGCCCTGATAGTTATCAGTTTCCAATATCTCATCATCAAACCTGACCGAGCGATACTCCAGTGCACCAAGTGAATAGTCGAAAAACTCATCTATGCAACCGCAATACACTGTTTTATCGGCTGAGATCGTGTTTTTTACATCTTTATAATCGGTTTCAAGCAACACCTCAACACCTGCAAGCAGCTTATCAAAGATCGCAGTATATCCACCGATAGGTATACCCTGATATCTATCACTGAAATAATTGTTGTCATACGTAAAGCGCATAGGAAGTCTTTTTATTATAAACGCAGGTAGCTCTGCACACGAACGTCCCCATTGCTTTTCAGTATAGCCCTTAACCAGCTTAATATATACATCAGTTCCTACAAGGGATAGAGCTTGCTCCTCGAGATTATGCGGCTCGTGTATATCAAGAGCAGATATCTGCTCTGCAATGATGGCTTTAGCCTCATCGGGTGTCTTTATTCCCCACATCTTGCTGAAAGTATTCATATTGAACGGGAGATTATACAGCTCATCCTTATACACCGCCACCGGAGAATTGACAAAGCTATTGAACTCTGCATATCGATTTATATATTCCCACACCTCTTTATCCGAAGTATGGAAAATATGCGCACCGTACCTATGGACATTTATGCCCTCGATCTGTTCTGTATAGCAATTTCCACCTATGTGATTTCGACGGTCGATAACAAGGCACTTTTTACCCATATTCGTCATTTCTCTGGCAAATACAGCTCCAAAAAAACCGCAACCTACAATTAGATAATCATACATTTTTCTTACCCCTGATCTTCTTCACAAGCTTTTTGACCCAAAATCTGCGCCTGCTCTCAGGCGGCAACAGTGCGAATACCAACCGTTTTTTTACACTGCACTCTACATCCAGTCTGGGCAGTTCTTTAACCTTTGCGCCGCATTCACGACAATAATTAATATATACACCGGTAAATAATTCGCCGAGATATCCGTCGGTCCTATCGGACTGGAAACTACCGTGGATATTTTTATGCTTATCGAATTCCTCCAATACAGAGAACAGGATCTCACAGTACTCGAAAAAATGCACTTTATCCATGATAAACATATTGCAAAAATACTGCCTGTTCTGCCCTAGATAGTGCATTGCGCTGTCATTTAGCTGCGGAGCCTTTTCTGCAAGGATATCGAAAAACAGTTTAAGATCCTCTGCATAATGATGCTCTGACGTAATATAATGCTCCCTCACCGATAGCCCCATATCCTCACATCTGGGGGCAATTATATCATTAGAGGTGATAACTTCTTTCCAATATAAGCTATCCTTCAGAAAAAAATGCTGATCCCTTTGCGTCAGTTCTCCAAGCACATGATAAGGGAGAGCTGTACTTTTTTCGGCAGCAAAAAAACGTCTGTAGTGGCAAAAACCATAATGGTCTGCCTCAACATTTTTCCAAGCATAATAATGCGCAGTCAACTCGCAGTATTCACGGTTTTGGGCAGATATATTTTCACCGATGTTATCCCGTATTGCACCATCAACAGTAGGATTCAAAGCCGCACCGCATTGTATCGGTCGCCACATAGGCGGAATAACTTCATACTGCTTATGACAGCACATGAATAATTCGTTATTTAGACTCATAGCTGCCCTTTCTTACAATATGGAGGCGTACACATCATGTGCGCCTCCGATACAATATGATCATTGATTGTTATTATCAGGTAACTTGCCATTTTTCAAAAATTCTTCATATTGGTTGCAAATTTCCTCAGTCTCGCCAAAAGCTATCTGTTTGCCATGATCCAACCACAGTACCTTATTACACATTCTGCGTATCTGCCCCAGCGAATGTGAAACCAAGATAGTCACCTTGCCATTTTTAATGATCTCTCTCATTTTTGCTTCGCTTTTCTCTCGGAAAGCGCCATCGCCTACCGAAAGCACTTCATCCAAGATCAAAATCTCAGGCTCTACCATGCTCGCAATTGAAAAGGCTATTCGTGATTTCATACCACTGGAGAGCTGCTTGAACGGACGATATTCAAACTCCTGAAGCTCGGAAAAAGCAAGTATTTCAGGGTATTTTTCGTCCATAAAACTTCGTGTATACCCAAGCATAGCACCACGCAAATACGCATTTTCCTTCAGATTAAGCTCACTGTCAAAGCCACTTCCCAGCTCCAGCAGAGCAGATATCTTTCCGTTTACAGTAACACTGCCTTTTGTTGGAACCATGATCTTTGTAACCGCTTTTAACAATGTTGACTTTCCCGCACCATTAGTGCCGATTATGCCAAGCATATCCCCTTGATACAAGTCAAAGCTTACATTATCCACTGCCATAAAGCTTTTGACCTTGTACTTGCCCGTCAGTTTCTTCATAACATATTCTTTTAAGCCGATATTTCGCAGATCACCCACCATATATCTGATAGATACATTTTTTACCTCAATAACAGGCTTTATAGACATACCATCACCCCTGATCAAATATAATAAAGGAACTTATAATTCTTTTTCTTATAGATCAAAGCTCCAACCCCAAGAGCAATAAGTGCGTATACCACGGCCAGAATATGCAAAGTGAGTGAAGGTATACTGCCCTCAAGGATTATCTGCCTGAAATAGCTGATATAGACATATATGGGATTAAGATTGAATAACTGTTGGATCTTCTCAGAATACACATCTACAGAATAAAATATAGCAGATACATACATCAACAGCATTGTAAAAATATCATAAAGATATTTCATATCACGGAACATTAAATAAAACGCCGAAAGTATCAGACCCATGCCTAGATTGAATACTACCAGACAACCGACCGGGAAAATAAGCATTACGAATTTCCATGAAAAATCAACACCGTCGATTATACAAAACAGGAATAACACCAAAAGATTGATGCCAAAATTTATCAATGTTGAAACGTTTTTTGATAGCAAGAACATATATTTTGGCACATTTACCTTTGAAAATATAGCCGAATTGTCATATAATGCAGTCATGCCGGTTCCTGTTGATTCCTTAAAATAGCTATAAAGCAGATTTCCGCAAAATAGATATATAATATAGTGCTCCATATTACGTCCGAAAAACTGTGTAAACACCAACGCCATAACGCCCAGTGTCATTAGAGGACCTAAAATGCTCCACAACATACCAAGCACTGTTCGCTTATACTTCTTGGTGAAATCACGCTTTACCAGTTCTTCAAACAAAAAACGATTTTGTTTTAATTTTAGTATTAGGTTCATCAATATATCCCTTTGCTTGAAATATCTTAATCATCTGTTGCCGTACATTCTTTCATAATACTGCTGATATTCACCGCTGATGATATTCTCCCACCATTCTCTGTTTTCAAGATACCACCTGATAGTTTTCTGAATACCATCTTCAAATTTAGTTTCAGGCAACCATCCAAGCTCGTTGTGTATCTTTGTGGGATCGATAGCATATCTCATATCATGACCTTTTCGGTCAGCGACGTATGTGATAAGGCTTTCAGGCTTATCCAGTGCCTTGCATATTATTTTAACGATATCGATATTCTTCATCTCGTTATGTCCACCGATATTGTATACCTCGCCAACAGTGCCCTTGTGAATTATTAAGTCAATAGCACGACAGTGATCCTCAACATAAAGCCAGTCACGCACATTCAGCCCCTCACCATATACAGGAAGCGCCTTGTCGTTGAGAGCGTTTGCAATCATCAACGGAATAAGCTTTTCAGGGAAATGATAAGGGCCGTAGTTATTAGAGCACCTCGAAATAGTTACAGGCAGACCAAATGTGCGATGATATGCCTGCACCAGCAGATCAGCACTCGCTTTGGACGCTGAGTAAGGACTGGAGGTATGAATAGGAGTTTCCTCGGTGAAGAACAGGTCAGGTCTGTCCAGCGGAAGATCGCCATACACCTCATCGGTGGAAACCTGATGATCACGCTTTATTCCATATTTGCGGCAAGCGTCCATCATGACCTGTGTGCCCATGATGTTGGTGTTCAGAAATACACCCGGATTTTCAATAGAACGATCCACATGGCTTTCTGCAGCGAAATTCACCACGATGTCAGGAGTTTCTTCCTCAAACACTTTGTATACTGCCTCACGGTCAGTGATATCCACCTTGCAGAAACGGAAATTTGGGTTATCCATTACAGGCGCAAGGGTCTCCATATTTCCAGCATAAGTAAGGCAATCAAGGCAGATAATTCGATACTCAGGATGAACCTTCAACATATAATGCACAAAATTGCCGCCAATAAATCCGGCACCACCTGTTACAACGATTTTCATAACTCTGTCCTCCACGGGCAACCAGCCCAGTTTATTTATTTATTTATTTATAATCATCATTAAGCGAAAGAATATACTTGCCGTAATCGGTCATCTCCAGCTCTTTTCCCAATGCATGGAGTTGCTCGATAGTGATGAAACCTCTACGCCAGGCAAGCTCCTCTATGCAGGATATGTAAAAGCCCTGCATCTCCTGTACAGTTTTTACAAAACCACTGGCTTTGTGCATACCTTTTGGAGATCCTGTATCCAACCATGACATTCCACGTCCCATAAGGGTCACATTAAGCTTTCCTTGCTCAAGATAGCAGTTGTTAATGGAAGTTATCTCTATCTCGCCACGGGCAGAAGGCTTTACATTTTTCGCTATGCTTACAACCTCGTTATCGTAGAAATACAGTCCCGGAACAGCATAGTTTGACTTTGGCTTTTCAGGCTTTTCCTCGATAGAAATGACCTTGTTATTCTCATCGAACTCAACTACACCAAACTCACGAGGATTTTTTACGGGATATCCAAAGATAGTTGCTCCGCCACTTTCAGCCTGCTTTTTGGCTCTGTCAAGGTACGAGCTGAAGCCCTGACCATAAAATACATTGTCGCCAAGTACAAGGCACACACTGTCATCACCAATAAAATCAGCACCAAGAATAAATGCATCTGCAAGTCCACGGGGCTTGTCCTGCACCTTGTATTCTATACGGATACCGATTCTGCTTCCATCTCCAAGTAGCTTCTCGTAATTTGGTGTATCCTCGGGTGTCGAGATCACAAGTATCTCACTTATTCCTGCCAGTAAAAGCACCGAGAGCGGATAATATATCAGCGGTTTATCATAAATGGGAAGCAGCTGCTTTGATACTGCGATAGTATTCGGATAAAGGCGAGTTCCTTTACCACCTGCCAGAATAATACCTTTCATATAACCTCCTAGAATTTTAGCGAATAAATAATAATTCCAACTATAATAAGCCCCATTCCAACTAGCTGCCTTTTTGCCATCTTTTCCTTAAGAAAAATGTAACTCAAAACTGCAACAAAAATATAGCCGCTTGCTTCAAGAATAGGTGCCATCGAAAGAGGGACTACCTTTAGTGCATACAATGAAATAAATGTTGTTCCAAAAAATAAAGCATATGCAGTAATAACAAGAGGATTCAGATACTCCCTTAATGCAGATGAATGCTCCTTATGGGCACTCATTTTCAGCATGATCTGGGATACAGCAGAAACTAATGCACCCGCCACCATGATAAGAGAGTAGATTACAAGCTCACTCATGTTTCTTCTCACCGTCCGTAACCATCAATATAACACCCACAAGAACAATCGCACCACCTACGATATTATTCCAGCCAATCGTTTCATGGAATATCAATATTCCCCATAAAGATCCCCATATAAGTGTCACCGATTTGCTTGCATACGCAGTATTAAGGGGGACTTTTTTTAGTATTTGTTGCCACAGCAATGCATATATACCAAGCGAAAGGATAACCAGAGCATAAAATCCGATCCATTCAATAGATAGAAAATCCTTCGAAGCTGCCATTTTTGAACATATACTGCCAAGCGAATAAATAAGGATAATAACATGGAGAAGAATATAATAAATCGCTTTTTTCATTGCTTGACCTCTTCTTCACTGTCCGAAAAATTCAAGACCTCTCGCACAACATACTGCGGTGAGTTGTTTATGCTGATGTAAATGCGTCCGATATACTCTCCGATAAGCCCGAGCATCACCATGACAAGTCCGCCGATAAATAACATTACTGCCATAAGCGAACTATATCCAACCAGTATCTCAGGATTCAGTATCTTATTAATGATGGTATAGATGGTGAATATAAAACCACCTGCCGCACACAGCATTCCTAAGAATGTTGCAGCACGCAACGGTTTTACCGAAAAAGCTGTAAAGCCGTTTATCCATAAAGCAAGCGATTTTCTTAAGGTGTAGTTACCTGTGCCCGCAGCACGCTCTCTCTGCTCCATAGGAACATTGATGATCTTAGATGTTGTGCGCAGAAACAAGCCGTCAATATACGGATATGGATTGCGATAATTCAGCATTTCCTTTAGAACAAATCTTTTTAATGCGCTGAAATTACTGAGCTGCAGTTCTTTAGGCTTGTTTATCATGTGCACAGCCATTATCGCATTCACCTTGCTGCCGAATCTCTTGAAAAGTGACTCTTTTTTTATCGGATACTTTGCAATAGATATATCATAGCCATTATCAAGTGGCTCAATTAGTTCCCAAAGCTTATCTAAAGGGCACTGACCGTCATCATCGAGATTTATGATGACATCGCCGGTAACATACGAATACCCAGCCATAACTGCAGCATGCTTTCCGCCGTTCCTAGCAAGGTTAACAGCCTTAAAACGTCTGTCTTCAGTTGCAATAACCTTTATAATTTCATATACATTATCAGGCGAGCAGTCGTTGACAGCAATTATCTCATAATCCCACTCAGGCTGTTCGGTCATCTTCTCGATTATTTCGTCATATACACCTCGTATTGTCAACTCACTGCCGTAGCATGGTATAACAAAGCTAAGTTTGTGCATATTTGATCTTCCTCCATATTCAAATGCCCATATCAAGGCTTGATCTGTTGAGCTTTACTGAACGCTCAGGAACATATACTCCGTATTCCTCAGTGCTTTTTGCAATATAGACCCCAGCACCTGCCAAAGTATAATCAGCAATCGTTATTCGATTGTTGACCGCACTGTTAACACCCAGAAAGCAGTGATTGCCTATCACTGCACCACCGGCAGTCGCTGCACCCGGGGCAAAATTATTAAACGAACCTGCCTTGCCATGATGGTTGAGTGCAGAAAGCGGCCACATGATATTACCATCTCCCAGCTTAGCTGCGTAAGCCAATACGCAGCCTTCAAAAATGATATTTCCACGACCCATATCCTTGCTTGTAATGATAGCACTGGGATGAATAATATTTTCAAGCTCATATCCCATCTCGTCTATTGCATTAAAAACTCTTTCTCTAGATCTGTACATATCTTTCCCTATGATGCCAATTACAGCAGAGTGCTGTTCGGGATTGAATGACATCACTGCTTTGCTCAGCGGAACCACTGGTTTGCCATTGTATTCGGGAGCAGAATAATATTCGTCATCAAGAACATAGCCAGCCACCTCTCTACCGAGAGCACTTTCGACAAGATCAACAATTATGTCAGCAAAATCTCCTGTTCCAAAAACAACCACTTTCTTCATCTCTGCGCCTCCAAAATATCGAGAATAGTATTTGAAATATATTCCATATCCTCAACGCCATACCTTTGATCTAGGGGAAGATGGCAGATGTATCTGGATAACTCATATTCCGGCTTGCCTTGATATTGCTCAACGGCCTTTTCACGCCATATAAACGGCACATATATCTTTCTCTCAACGAGCAACTGCCTGATATCCTTTTCAACCATGAACGGATAGGAATATGCAGTTTCATAATCCCTAAAGCATATATCCAATTTATTATACTCTGATAAATTATTATGCAGTGCTTGAAAATTTCGCTGTCTAGCCGCTATGATGCTATCATAATCTACTGCAGCAAGCATCCTCTCAGTAAGTATAGACATTGCCCTGCGCTCATTTCTTATCTGCTCATAATTCTCAAGACTTTCTTTATATGCGCCATTTGTGCCATACTCATACTGCATCAGTAGGAATCCTGCTCTGTGACTGGAAAAATCTTTTTCCAAGATAAGTTCCGGGATATCTTTTCCGATAAGATATCCACCGTCTGCAGTGCCAATAAATTTTCGACACGAATACACATTATACACACCGTCCTCAAAAACGGGAGCAGCAAAAAAGGCTTGGGTATTATCTATAATCACATTACGAAAACAGCGACGGTATTCCTCCACTATATGTGTGTTCACACCAAAATAGTTTACCAGAATAACGCAGTCCTCGTCCGAACAGCATATATCTTTCGGTCTGAAGTCACTGCCAATAAAATACCTGCATACCTCTATTCCTAGAGAAGCTATCATCGCATCAACAGTAGGACATATAAAATGAGGTAAGAATACTCGTGCAGGGGCAATTGCTTTCAATGCACAATATATTGCTGTAAGACCGGAATTGCAATTTATCTGTCGATCGCTACCCCAATTGTGATACGGAACACCGATTGAAAGCTCAAACGGCAGATAACCCCCATATTCCTTTGTTGCATTCAACACCTTCGTGCCCCCTTAAAAGCCACATAGTTTTATTGCTTCTTCCTTTTCATTAGCCGTAACAATATAAAAACCAAATCTTGACGAACTGTCAACTACCTTCGCCTGCTTTAATTCAATATCGCTACTGCGATACAGTGCCTCAGGATGATTTGTTTTTACATTATTATACTGCTCAAGATCCTCTTGCGAAAAAATGAACTTGATAGCTGCTGCTTTCGGCTCACACACTTTTTCAAATGTTGGCTGCTGTCCTTGTGCAGTCTGTATGACCATTTTTACAAAGTCATAACCTGTAGATAACCTTACCAGATCAGAGCCGATGCAATCACCGCCCATTCTGGAGCCTATCTCGATAATATTGATATTTCCATTCTCATCCACCTTGAACTCGGAATGAGAAGCACCATAACGTATCTCCAAAGCATCCAATGCCTTGAAAATAACCTTTTTGACTCTCTCTATCGTATTATCATCAAGATCTGATGGCTGAATATGCCCTGTTTCAATAAAATGCGGAGCCCCTGTTGTATACTTTTTTGTCACCGCAAGAAAATGATGATGTCCCTCAAATGAAATGCACTCAAAGCTGTATTCATTGCCTTCTATATACTCTTCAACGATAGCTTTTTTTTCAAAGGAGTCATTGATCGCCCTTGAAACTGCGGCTTCCAGCCCATCAAAGTTCTCCAGCTTAGTAATGCTCCTGCTTCCTGAACGGTCAGTAGGTTTTACTATCACCGGTAACCGCATACTAAGCAATTTTTCAATGCTATCACTTTCGCCGATACGATAAAATGCAGGTGTGGGTATGCCTGCCGCCTTAAAAGCGCCCCTCATCTCATATTTGTTTGTGGAAATAAGTATGCTGTTTTCACTGTTAGTGGTAAGCCCCAAGTTTCTTGCTAAATAATTGACCGTTATATTTGCGAGATCAGATGCGATAGTTGCAACTGCATCAGGTTTTATATCACGGCACTTTTCGAGTATCTCATCTTTTTCAACGATGCTGACCGGATAAAAATGATCCGCTGTACGTTCGCCTATTGAGCCATCCTGCCATGCAAAAACATGGGTTTCAAATCCCATTTCCTTAGCCTTTAAGATCAATGGATTTTGCAGCTCGCTTGCACCTATTATCACGATCTTTTTCATAATACCTCCGCTATATCAGCGAGAGTAAAAGGCATTAATGCAGTCACAAACCTTTTCGATCTCATCGCTTTTCAATCCATAATACATAGGAAGTCGAAGCAGACGCTCGCTTTCCTTGGTCGTGTATTTGTCCTCTCCACTGAAACGTCCGAATCTGATACCTGCCGGTGCCGAGTGAAGCGGAATATAGTGAAACACCGCTGAAATATCATTTTCCTTAAGAAATGCAGTAAGCCTTGTACGCTCCTCAATATCCTTTGTTTTGATATAAAACATATGGGCATTGTGCACACAATGCTCAGGAACAAACGGGAGTGAGATCCTCCCATTTTCAGCCATAGGGGTAAGCATATCATAATATTGCTGCCAGCTTGCAAGGCGAGCATCGTTGATTTTATCAGCCTCCTCAAGCTGGGCATAGAGATAGGCAGCATTAAGCTCGCTAGGAAGATATGACGAACCACAATCCACCCATGTATATTTATCGATCTGACCACGCAGGAACTTGCTCCTGTCGGTGCCCTTCTCTCGGATGATCTCAGCACGCTCGATCAAATTGCTATTATTTATAAGCAATGCACCGCCTTCACCCATGGAATAATTCTTGGTTTCATGAAAGCTCAAGCAGCCAAAGGTACCAAAAGTGCCTAGTGGCTTGTCTTTATAAGTGGACATTATGCCCTGTGCATCATCCTCTACCACTATAAGGTCATGCTGATGAGCTATATCCATTATAGTATCCATTTCACATCCTACACCTGCATAATGCACAGGAACGATCGCTCTTGTTTTGGGGGTGATTGCAGCCTCGATAAGTTTCTCATCAATGTTCATGGTGTCGGGTCGGATATCCACGAACACTATCTTTGCCCCTCTCATAACGAACGCATCTGCTGTAGAAACAAAGGTATAGGAGGGCATTATAACCTCATCTCCAGGTTTTATATCTGCAAGTATTGCAGCCATCTCCAGCGCATGAGTACAAGAGGTTGTAAGCAGTGCCTTGTCACATCCCGTTTTATTCTCCAACCAGCTATTGCATTTCTTGGTATACTTGCCATCTCCGCAGATCTTTTTACTGCCAATGGCATCAGCAATATACTCGGGTTCCTTTCCTATATAAGGCGGTACATTAAAATTGATCATATTTTCATCTCCGGATCTTTTGAAGCGTTATGCACTATTTTCGTTGCATATCAACCGTTTCTAACATATTTCAATACCTTAGCACCAGTATTATCACTTGCTAATGTGTACTGATTATCGATAATTTCGTTCAATTTAGAATTGATTCTAGTCCCTTTATATACATAGGATATATAGATTGTGGAATAATCCTCAATATTATCAGGGATATTGCTTATGCTGCAGTGATTGATATCATCTCGTTCGCCTTTGTGAGTAAGATAATATCCGATACCCACATTTGCAGCCTCTACATTATGATCAACAATATATATGCTTGAACTGCTGTATATGTCATTCTGCTGCATTACATAATCTGCCGCTGCCTTAAAGTTGTCATTTCTTGTCCTGTATGCCGCAGGCCATGGAGTCCAAACCTCCAGTTCAGGCCACGAAAACAGACACATCACACCAATCACAACGATCGTTACACACTGCTGCGCAAGCTTCTGCGGTGCTGTATGAGCTATATACTCAATTATCTCATCAATACCATAACTCATTATAAAAAGCAAGCAAATGATGATACCTAAGAAATAGCGGTCAATAAATATAGGATGGCTGGGTCTTATAACCGACGAATAGAAATATACCGCACCAATCACAGCTATAGGAAGAATAGTTATAGCCAGTACTGTATAATCCTTGCTAAAATCGAAGGACTTATCCACTGCTTTCTTGATAAGCGCAGCTGCGATCAATGCCAATCCAAGCATAGCCATAATTAGTTGGAAATTGCTATAACTGAACAACCATTTTATTGTTTCAAGCAATCTGGATATCGTTACCGCTCCGCTCCACCTAGCAGTGCTGTAAGAGAGGGCAACATCAACAAATGCCGTATACAGCCAATAGATGCCGTAGATAACAGGAAAAACAAAGGCCAACCATAGCTTTTTAGAAGCTTTTTTAGTAATTATCAATATGAAGTCAAATATCAGCAAAATTCCCGCCGACATGATTCCATATGGCAATAGCTCCATAGACCATGTAAGTGCTGCACCATAAAGCAGCATTATATAAACCTTCTCCTGACCCAGTGTTTTCTGCTTTACAGCGAAGAAATACAACATCAATATCGATGCCAGCATAAATACTCCGTAATAGCGGATACCCATAGCGCACTGATAATAAATGGTCAGAGAAAATGCTATTGCGGAAGACAAAATGATTCCGAACCGCTTTCCCTTGATACGTGCACCAAGCAGACCGGCAAAATAAATTGAAAAACCTATAGCCACCTGTGTAAACAAACGCAGGTATTCCTGACCATATGGCATCAGATCATACCAGATACCAAATAAAAAGGCAAACGATTTCGGCTCTACGCTTTCGATATCAGCGTATGGTGCAGAAAGTGTCCACACCTCATCACACCAAAATGATCCACCCGAGCTGAAATGCTGAACCACCCAAATATAAACAACAGCCAACACTATATAATAGGCCTTATCCCAATGCCCGCTTATCAGTGCTTTGACCTTTTCATCATCATTAATGATAATATATCTTGCCGGGAATGCACATATTGCTGCAATTATTGCTACAAAAATTAAAAGCCGTAACAGCTTGCACGAATACAAATACAAAGGATCTGTATCAGGAATAATTGCATTAAGCCTTGTTTCATCCCCTGTTGGCAACAAATCATACACATTTGTTTTATTATCGTATGATACCTCAACCAATCCGCACCATTCACTTGTTAAGAACTCAACATATCGCTCCTGACCTATCGAAATATCAACAACGATAGTCCTAGTAACACCTTCCGGCTGGCGCACATCACCTTCTCGTCGCCACATATACGAATTGCCCTTCCAAAACCATTTTCCTTCAGATGCCCCTGTAAAATGGATGTTTTCTCCATCCACGACAATTCCTGTGATAGCAACCTCATTTCCTTTGGCATTTTCGTTTTTTTCTCCCAAAGCAGTAATTGTCACCTGCTCGGTCGGCAGTGGAACAAGAGAAAGCACAAAGCCGGATATCAAAGCAGAAGACAGGATACACGCACCAAAAGCAATGACCGTCACGGGCTTCTTACGCATTTTCTTAATTAAATACAATGCCGATAATGCTATCAAAGCTATTACCAACAATATTTGCAGAACAAAAAACATTTTGCCACTCCTTTAATCAGGGATATGAGATCAGCCTAGCTGTCTTAGGACATAAACTATTAATCTCTGAAATAGATATCTCTCGTATATACCTTGTCAGCATATACATTCAGCTCATCCGTCATACGATTAGCTGCGATAACATCAGCTGAGTTAACGAATTCATCGAAATTGCTAATGACCTTGAAACCACAGAAATCATCCGATGTAAGCGTAGGCTCATAGATAACGATCTCAGCCCCCTGCTTAACCATAAGCTGTATAACAGACTGTATCGCACTCTGACGGAAATTGTCAGAGTTCGCTTTCATGATAAGTCGGTATATTCCTACTACAGGCTTGGATTTTCCTGCCTTTTTTATAATCTGATCTGCCACATGCTGCTTACGGGTATCATTTGCAACAACGATCGCCTCAACGATATTTTCAGGCACATCCTTAAAATTTGCAAGCAGCTGCTTGGTATCCTTGGGCAAGCAGTAGCCGCCATAACCAAATGACGGATTGTTGTAGTGAGAGCCTATTCTAGGATCAAGACCCACACCTTCGATGATCTGCTTTGCATCTAAGCCCTTCATTTCTGCATAAGTATCAAGCTCATTGAAGTAGCTTACACGCAACGCAAGATATGTATTGGAGAACAGCTTTACAGCCTCTGCCTCCGTAGGCTTCAAAAATAAAGTAGGGATATTTTCTTTGATTGCACCCTCCTGAAGCATTTCTGCAAACTTCTTTCCTGCCGCTGCAAGCCTGTCATTGCCCTCAGGGATACCAACAATGATGCGTGAAGGATATAGGTTATCATAAAGCGCACGCCCCTCACGCAGAAATTCGGGACTGAAGATAAGATTTTCACAGCCGTATTTCTCTCTCATGGTCTCAGTAAAACCTACAGGAACCGTAGATTTCACGACCATAATAGCATTAGGGTTACATTTCATTACAAGCTGAATAACAGCCTCTACGGAAGATGTATCAAAAAAGTTTTTTTCCTCATCATAATTTGTCGGAGTGGAAATAACTACATAATCTGACTGTTTATACACTGATTCGCCATCGATAGTTGCAGTAAGATCAAGCTGTTTTTCAGTAAGATACTCTTCTATCTCCTTATCAGAGATAGGCGATTTACGAGCGTTGATCATTTCAGCCTTCTCGGGGATGATATCAACAGCGTATACCTTATTGTGCTGTGCCAATATGATAGCATTGGACAAACCGACATAACCTGTGCCTGCAATAGATATTATCATATTTGTATCTCCTTATTTCTTTTTACGCAATAGATCTCTGATTTTTCTGGGAATGAATGTGATGATCCGTCCTACCTTAAAAGAGACAGAATTTCTGATATCATTAAGCTCGTTAGAGCAATTATATAGCTTTCTGCGATATACTTCGATATCTTTGTCACTTTCACTAAGAAGGGTCATTCCATCATAATAATCTCTGATAAGTACCTCACCCACATTGAGATGATTTTTCGCAGCTGAAACTTCAGGCTCTATATCAGCAAATATAGTCTCCCACTGTGACCGAATGTCGATACTGTACATGTTTCCCAGCCCTCTTCGTCCAAGATCTCCAATCTCGGCACATCTGCCTTCATTTTCAAGAAGATCACAGATTGCATTAGCAGCCGCTTCAAAATTTCTTTGCTGCACTGGAATAACACCTGGGTTTTGGGACACAGCAAGATATGGCAATTCATACATTACTATGGGCAAGCCATAGGACAAGGCTTCACACAAAGTCATAGGTGCACCTTCATGCGAAGAGCAGCTCAAAAACACACTGCTATTTTTATAGTATTCTTCTACATCCTTATGGAAGCCGCACATTATGATATTATTAGTAAGCTCGAGCTTCTCAATACGATTGTTCATCTTTGAGATAACGGAAGCTTTACCGCTGCCAACCACATATAACTTTGCATCCGGAATACGCTTCACAACAAGTTTCATTATATCGATAGTATCATTTGGACGTTTTGCGTGTTCTTCCAGTCTGCAAAGGAAAAGAATATTGTGATTATTCCGCTCTGCCAAAGGTGTTTTACTAAGATCAAATGTCAACGGGTTCAACACGCATCGACTGGCAGGATTGAACATTTTCCACCACTCACAGCTTATATCATCAAGACACAGCACCGAATTTGCCAGTTTTGAAAACATTGGCAAAGTGGAAAACTTTGCATCATTATATCTTGCAAAACGTGAGAACACATTATGGACATACAACACAAAAGGAACATCGAGACATTTGCAGATACAGGTATCATATAAAAGCGTCTGCGAAAAGTATGAATGATATACCATACAATCCACGTTATTCTCTTTTATAAGATTAGCAATACTCATGCCACGGGCTTTGTAATTTTTTCCATTGCATTTGGAGAAAAGCAGATCCACAGTAACTCGTTTTACATAATCAGGAACATAATAATCTATATCCGATGGCTGGGCATCCGTAAAAAGCACAACTTCATATCCTGAATCATGCCAGAATTCAACCAGCTTTGAAATGACCTGCTGAATGCCACCGTTATCCATACGATGATAGTATGTACCTATGACCTTTATGTCCTTTCCGCTCTTTGTGGTGCGATACATCTCCGATCCGTTGAATATCTCAGCGTATTTGATCTGTTCATCCCATGTATACTCTGCCAAGCAGCAAGTGATCCTCGCCTTGTCAAGCGGATCCGTCCAATATTCTTCAAGCAGCTTCAATCCATCAGCTTTGTATTCTTCATAAAGACGCACATAATTCTTCACATTGTGATGGATAAGACTGTATCTGGAATCAGCCAATATATCCACATAAGATTTTGGATCATATTCTGTTTCAGACATGATCTCCGCCACAAAATCCTCTACCCATGCCTGTGCCAGATACTGCTTAAACTGTTCAAGCGTAAGCTTTGCGTCGGCGCCTTCAACACCTAATCCGTAATTATAATTGTACAGCTTATCAGGTACTCCACGATAGGTAACATTTTTCTTATAGCAGCACGCAGCCCAATACAGCGCCTTATCCTGTGCCTTCGGCAAATACCTGTCAACGCCATAATGCGCAATGATCTCCTTCAAATAAGCAGCATTGAACATACGGTTCCACAAGTGGCCTTCAAACTTACGCTCTGTGAAATGCTCAAAAACCTCAAAACCTTTTAAAAGCACTGTATTCGGCTCTAATGTTTTTGAATAGCTTTCGAGAGAATTTTCACTATGCTCACCATTTGGTACCACGTTTGTGCCAAAGTTGAGTATGTCTACAGGATGGGATCTCATGATCTCGCAAGCACGCTGTACTGCATTCTCCTGCATAAAGTCGTCGGCATCTGCAAACATAATATACTTAACACTGTCAGATGCGGCAAGTATTCCCTTTGCACGACACACCCATGCACTGCTGTTCTTCTCATTGCGTAACAAATGGAATCTGTTATCTTCTCTACAATACTCCTCAGCGATCTCTACGCTATTGTCAACAGAGCCATCATCTACCATCCATACCTCCCAATCAGAGGAAGTCTGGTTTCTTATACTGTCAAGACAGGTGCCAAGATATTCGGCATCGTTGAATATAGGGACAATAATTGCTACAATGGCATTATTCGTAAGTTGTGTTTCCATTATGTGTTTCCTTTTCTGTTTATTCTGACAAGTCGCTCAAAAACTCTCTTTATCGTTCTACGTAATCCATATTGCTTGAAATATCTGATCACCTTATTTGCCAGTGACGGTTTTCTTTGAACATTTTTGCGAATAGCATTCAAATGATCATCAGCAAGCTTTATTGCCATTTCATATCTGTGCTCATCCAGTGAGCTCATGTGAGGCTCTGTAAGCGAATCAAACACGCTACGCCACTGTGCGCCGATATCATCGCCATAAAGCTGTTCGAGACATCGGCGCCCGCTATCTCCAACCTCCAAAAGCGTTTTACGGTCTTGAAGCAGATCGCATATCGCATCAGCAGCCGCCGCCATATCCTCTTGAGGTACACTTATAATACCCTTGTTGTCTTTTGCTGCTGCCAGATACGGCAGCTGATACATAACGACCGGAAGGCTATATGACAACGCCTCACAAAGAGTCATCGGTGCCCCTTCAAAGGCAGAGCACATCAAGAATAAGCTGGATTGATCATAGTAATGTGCAACATCACTCTGAAAGCCGCAAAGTACGATTTTATCTTCAACACCAAGCTCAGATATCCTCTTTTTTAAAGCGTCGGTGTATCTTGCATCTTCGGTGCTTCCAACAATGTACAATTTTGCATCGGGGAGCTTTTTTATAACCATTGCTGCGATCTCGACTGCATGATGCGGACGCTTTGCATTTGCGCAAAGACGACCTACAAACAGGATATTGCGCTCACTCCTCGGCGCAGGGCGTATTTTATCTATATCAAATGTGAGTGGATTAAGGACAAGATGCGTGTTGACATTTATACATTCCCACCAGCTTCTATCGGTCTCGCTAAGGCAAACTACGCAGTCAGCCAAAGTACTGCAATATGCAATTCCCGAAAACCGCTCATCGCCATCCCTGAGATAACGAGAAAATGAATTATGCTGATACAACACGAAGGGTATTCCAAGTGCCCTGCATACGCACTGATCGTATACCAACACCGGTGAAAAATAGGAGTGATAGACCATACAATCGATCTTGTACTCCTGCATAAGCTTTGCAAAACTCATGCCACGATCATAGTAATCAGATGCACTGCACCTGTCATGACGTCGCTCCAGCTTTACTCTAACAACATGATCAGGCAAGGGATAGTCATCGTCAGAGGGATCTTCATCAGCAAACAATACTATCTGATATCCGAGATCGTGCCATATCTTTGTCAAACCTGCAATGACACGCTGAATTCCGCCATTGCGCATACATTCATAGTATGTGCCGATAACACGAACCTTACTTGACGCAACAGCCTGCCGTCTGCCTGACATTAGCATTCGTGCAGCTTCAGCCTTTGCTTCCCATGTAAACTCAGCTATAGCACAAACGATCATCGCCCTGTCAGTGGGAGTGTTCCAGTACTCAGCCGCAAGCTCCAATCCGTAACAACGCTGGGGTTCGGATAGCCTCATCACTGCTGCTACACTGTGCCGTATTAGATTATATCTTGAACGTTCAAACGTTATCGAAAAAGCATCAGAACACGGAGCATACATAGCAGTAATTTCACCGATTTTATCCTCGCTCCACGCTTGAGTAAAAAATGGGATACAATCCTGTGGAAGCGACAATGCCCTGTCACTTTCGACACCATATCCATAGTTGTAATTATACAGCTTATCCTTTATTCCACAATAAGAAATATCCTCTTTTGCAAGACAAACAGCCCAATAAAGCACCTTGTCCTGCGCTTTCGGAAGATACAATTCCGTTCCCACATCAGCTATTACTTTTTTCAGCACCTCTGCCTTGAAAGCCTTATTCCAAAGATGACCCTCAAAGCTGCGCCGAACAAAGCTGTCAAACACCTCTCTACCATTCAGCACTTTTAAAGGCGGCTGAAGGTAATCCGAATATTTTTTTATCTGTCGCTTACCAAGTGCTCTGCGATTTATCACATTAGTGCCAAAATGAATAATATCAACAGCCTTTTTTGCCATGTTTTTCAAGACACACTCAACCGCATTATGCTCCAGAAAATCATCAGCATCAGCGAACATGATATACATACCGCTACAAGCGACTATCGCCTTTGCACGACAGGTCCACGCACTGCTGTTTTTCTCATTGCATATCAAATGAAACCTACAGTCCAAAGAACAATACTTTTCAGCGATAACTGCACTCGAATCGTCAGAGTGATCGTCAACGATCCACGCCTCCCACTGATCCGATGACTGTTTCAGTATACTGTCCAGACATCTCTCGAGATGTTCCTCATCATTGTATACAGGAATTATTATTGACACATTCGGAGAGACACCTTCAGAAACACTATCTAAATTCTCCACTTGCATACTCCCCTTTTACAATAATCTATACTACGAAAGCTTATCAAGCTTGCTTTTCAGAAGATCGATACATTTCTGCTGTTCGTCAATGACCTCCGTCAGTTTCCGATTGCTGTCAATCAATGCTTTGATCTCCTCTGAGTTCATCCTGCAAAGATCAAGCAGCTCTCGCCGAGCACTTTCGTCACTGCGTTTGTCAGCAGCGATCTCGCCCCTCAATGTTGCTATGCTTGCAATAACTCGTTCTATCTCCCGATTGAAAGTATTGATAGGGGGAGGCAGTATCTTTTTCAAAACACTCTTAGTTCTTTTAACCATAATATATCTCCGATAAGAAGTATGGAGCAATCGCCGATACACGGCATAGTCTCGTGGGTCATACACATCCTTAGGATACTGATCGAAGTTCAAAGCATCAGACCATTCACTCCGCAGCAGCTCATAGCTGCGTTTTTGAGCATCCCCCTGAAGAGTCATTACATGCCAAAGAAGAAAATTCATAAAAAAGCGGTACAAAGATCTATGGTACAACGACAATACGCCCACATTCTCCATACGCTGCAGCAGCATTGATACCGCATTATACGGCGATTCGACAGACTTAGCTCTCGAATTAGAGATGGATGCACCTCGATTCATCGACCGATGAACCAGCACCCTTTTCACCACGCAAATGCGCTCCGCCAAAGCCAAAGCTTGAAAAATAAACACCAGATCCTGTGAATTAGGCAATCGTGGATACTCTAAACCGTGCTTTCTGATAAAATCAGTGCGGAACATTTTATCCCACGGCCACCCTTGAACCAATTGAAATAAACAATCGCATTTATCCGAAGGGGCAAACACTGCTTGCGAACTCAACAATTCAGACGGTGCCGTCCAACAATCTGTTACTACCTCGCCTGAATGTGCATCAAATGCATCATACAAGCACAATGCCGCATCCGACTCTGTTCGCTCCATCTGGGCTGACATAAGCTCAAGCATCTCCGGCTCAAACACATCGTCGGAATCCAAAAATATGATATATTCTCCATTCGCATTTGCGATGCCTACATTTCGTGCAGCACCTGCTCCGCTATTTTGTTGATTGATGATCGACACCCTTCGGTCGATAGCTTCATATTTTTGGAGTATATTAAGGGAATCATCTGTAGAGCCGTCATTAACGCAAATGATCTCGATATCTGCGCAGGTCTGGGCAAGCAGACCATCAAGGCACTGACATAGTCTGTCAGCGCTATTATAAACAGGAATCACTACTGTAACAGCGATTCGGTTATCATTCATAATCTCTTCACCCTTACAACCAACAACTGCGCCTCAAAACGACATATATCCGCATAAACATACATTATATATTATACATCAACACGATATATTTGTCAAGTATAGACCCACCCGACAAATCCTGTAAATAAAACAAATTGTCGCATACAGGAAAAGGCAATAGACCCCCTCCTATATGCGACAAAGAACAATTATAGATTTATGCCAACCAGCAATTACAGATCCGCACTGTATGCATAGTATCCATCCGCTCGCAGGGTCACTGTAGGCTCGTCTCTCATTTGAGGTCTCAAGTCAACGGCAGCAATATCTCCTGCAGTATGCACTTGATAGAATCTCTGACATTTCAACATCTCCAGTGTAGGATCCGGGGACACAAAAGCGGTAGCAACACCATCAGTTTCAAGCTTTATATACTGCAATTCCACTGCGTCGTCAAGCGTTGCAACATCACCGCCTAGATCATGTATCGATACAGTAACGCCTGTACACCCCTCAGGAGTTGTACCTGTGATCGATGTGGTGTGCCATTCTCCGTCGGTATCAAAAGTTTCCGTTCTTACTCCCAGAAGATGTCCGGATTCGCCGAAAAATCTCAGCGACAAACGAAATACACCACTAACTGTTTTATATCTGCATGATAATGTAAGCATCTGTCCAGCCTGCGGAATATACTCTGTATTCTGGAAGAATTGAGGATAACCGCCTATCGCCGTTCTTGATATCTTCAGATGCTCACCAACAGTAACCATGAGGCCCGTTCCTACGCTCCATCTATCGACCGAATATCCCGATGTATACTCTGTTGCCCCTCTCTGATTAACCGCAAAATCAGGATTACACAGGAGGTTCACATGGTCTAGATACACACTCGGTAGCAATCCTCCTAACCTATCTGCATCCGCTGCAGTGCCATACAAAGGGAGATATGTACCACCATCGGCAACAGCATGATCGGTACCAAGGATCTCGACCTCGCCGTTTCCAAGCAAATAGAACAGACCGTTGTACGGAACGCTGAAGCATGCAGTACCCCCATCGGGGATCGTTGTCACACCTTCGCTGCTGGATGCAATGTCTTCATTCTTCGAAACATGCACCTCATCTCCGCTGCCGTTTTTGATGATCGCATAATAATTCCTTACAATGATTTTTTCCTCTCTGCCATTCAATACTATTTTCATTACTATCCATCCTTTCTGAACCATTAGGTCCAATATTAAGATACACTATGACGAACTGCAATCTTCTGCAAAAAACAACATCCCCACTGCTTCCAATGCTTTTTCTTCTCAATTAGGCAGAAAAATAAAATTTAATAATGTTTTCAATAAAATTTGTTGTCTTATATAAAATAAAGTGATATAATTATAACGATAAATATTGTATATTTATACACTAAAACTAACCAGGAGGACGTGTTACATCATGAACAGAAAGTTAAAATCTTCTCTGAGCATGTTCCTGTCTGCAGCGATAGCAGCAAGCAGCTTCACTGTTGTTGCATCTGCAAAAACAGACAACGATGTTCAAGCTACCGATGTGATCTCGATCGCAAAGGCTGCTGTTGACAGCTCGGAGATGCCCGTGATCAAGCTTGCAGCCAAAAACAGCGCACCCATTACACCCGTAGTTTATGCGCAACCTATCGAAAAGCTTGATCTTCCGGCTGAAGGTGTCGGCCCCTTTACCTGCGGCAGCACCTCGATCTCCATTAGCGGAGACGGTGTGCTCACTGTATCAGGTACAGGCGCAATGGCTGACCTTGCAGACGGCAATGCAGCTTCTACCAGCGCATGGTCATCTTACGTTGACAGCGTAAAGGAGATCGTTATCGCAGACGGAGTTACAACTGTAGGTTCATTCTGCTTCAACGGTTTCACAAGCGTAAAAAAAGTGACCATCGGCACCGGTGTTACCACCATTGGCGACGACTCATTTGCAGGATGTACAGCGCTTGAGACCCTGACTATCAACTCTACCAAGCTCGAAAGATTCGGTATCAGGGCATTCCGTGACTGTTCACCTATCACCGCACTCACCATACCTAACAGCGTTACATTTATCGGAGATGAAGCATTCCTCGGCTGTAATCACATAACTGAGGTAACTATCCCCGGCGGTGTTGCAGAAAACCTTGGTGCAGGTGCATTCTACGGCTGTACCGCTATTCAAAAAGCAGTCATTAGTGAAGGTGTAACAATGATCAAGGAGAACACTTTCTCTGATTGTTCTGCTCTCACTACACTTGATCTTCCTGAGTCTACACTTATATCTATCGGCGCAAGCGCATTCAACACCTGTGCAGCACTTTCAGACATTGACGGTGCAGGCTCTACATTAGAGATCCCCGCATCTGTTACCTCTATCGGCGACACTGCATTTAATGGCTGTAAATCTATAACAGCCCTGATCATTGGTGGCAACAAGCTCACAAAGATCGGAGATGAAGCATTCAAGACCTGTGAGGCGCTGAAATCCATCAGCATCACCGGTGGTAACGGACTTACTATCGGCGTAGGTGCTTTCGCCGGCACAAAATCTCTTGTAGGCGTTACTATGGGAAGCGGTAATATCTCAAAGCTCGACGATGAGGTGTTCATGAGCTCCGGCGTACAGACCATCACTCTGCCAAATACACTTAAAACAATTGGCGAACGCACTTTCCAGAACAGCCAAGTTGCAAGCATCTCTATCCCTGCAAGCGTGACCTCAATTGGCGAAGAGGCATTCAAGAACTGTATAGCTCTGACCACCTTTAAGGTGATTGATGACAACAGGACCACTGACTTAGATATTGAAAGAAATGCACTTATTGATTGTACCGCCCTGACGACGGTCGATCTCTCAGGTACGAAAAGCATTGATCAAACAGCATTCAGCGGTTGTACCGCCCTCGAAAGCATCACACTTCCTTCTTCTCTGACAAGCATGGGATTAAATGCATTCAAGGGTTGTACAAAGCTCAGCAAAGTTGATATCGAGGAAGGCGCAAAGGTCATCGGCCAGCAGGCATTTGATGGTTGTACCGCTCTCACCTCTATCACAATTCCCTCTTCGGTGACCACAAGCACAAAAGCTTTCCAGAACAATGCTAACATCAAAACTGTCGTTGTTAAGTGTCCTTCACTAGGAAGCTATATGTTTGATGGCTGTACTTCATTGACTGACGTTACCCTGGTTAATACTGTAACCATCGGCAGCAATGCATTCAAGAATTCTGCAATTACGACCATCGCCCTCCCCAATACACTTGAAAATATCAACGACTCTGCATTTGAGGGTTGCGCCGCTTTGACTACACTTGCAATTCCCGATGGCGTTACCATTATCAGCAAGAATATGCTGAAAAATGCAACATCGCTCCAAAGCGTTACCTTCAAAAATATTGTAACCATCAATACCAGCGCATTTGAGAACTGCACATCGCTCCAGAAAATCGAGTTACCTAATACCGTAACAGCACTTAACCCCACAGCATTCAAGGGCTGCACTTCTCTGCAGAATGTTATTATTCCCTCCTCCGTTAATACCATCGGCTCCGGACTGTTCGCAGGCTGTACTTCTTTCACTGAGATGACGCTCCCCGATGGACTGCTGCAGATACCCAATAACATCTTCGATGGATGCACATCGCTCCACACTGTCCATGTTTCTCCTAATGCTACGGATATCCTGGAGTATGCATTCAACAACTGCTCAAGTCTGAAGGGCTTTACTATCCCTTCCACTGTTACAGTAATCGAGAATAATGCTTTCACAAACTGCGTTCTTCTTGACACTCCACTTCCCAGCGGCTTAACAGAGCTTGGTGAGGCAGCATTCAGCGGCTGTAAGAGCCTTGGCAAGACCTGCACCATCGTACTTCCCACAAGCGAGGAATATGTCACTATTGAGAAGTCTACTTTCAAAAACTGCTCTTCCATGGCTAGCCCCGCTATCCCTACCAACATTGCGAAGATTGCTGAAGAAGCATTCTATGGATGTTCTTCAACTAACTTCAAGCGTATCGATATCACCGGCAATGTAACAAGCATCGCAAAGAATGCATTTGCCCAGTGTACAAACCTCGATATCGTAAATATTACCTCCAGCAGCAACGGTGGCTGCAAGGAGATCGGCGAAAGCGCATTTGACGGTTGTACAAAGCTGCGCAGTGTTCCGCTCCCTTCCACTCTTACTACTATCGGCAAAAATGCATTCAATAATTGTAAGACCCTTAACAATGTCACCGTACCTAATAAGGTAACAAGTATCGGCGAAAGCGCATTCAACGGATGCACTAGCCTTGCTAAGATCTCAATCGGTTCTACACAGATCGATTCCATACCCAAGAATCTGTTTAACGGCTGCACTGTACTGGAAACCGTTGAGCTTCCCAGCACTATTACAGCTATCGGCGGATATGCATTCGCAAACTGTGAAGCACTTAAGACAATTACTATCCCTGTCAACGTAACAAAAATTGATGGTTTTGCATTTACAAACTGCTCATCACTCGAGTACGTTGTTATCCCTGCCGCTGTAACAACATTCGGTACCAGCGCATTCGACGGCTGCTCCAAGCTTGAATCTGCAATCGTTCTTCCTGTTACAGCAGGTCCCGCTGCAACATCCAAGTTCTTTGCAAACTGCCATCCCAAGCTCACTATCTATTGTTATGCTGACGCTAAGATCATCACCTATGCTACATATGCAAAGATCAACTATGAGCTCATGGAGAACTCCGATGGCACATACGTTGTATTCCTCAAGCACCCCCAGAGCGTGTGCGGTGCTAATATCGGCGATACCGCTAACCTGAATGTAAAGGTTGCAGCTGAAGGTGCTGTCACATACAAGTGGTACTATAAGAACCATGGTGAAACAGAATTCAAACTTGCCGATTCGTTCACCGATTCTACTTACAGTGTGACCGTTTCTAACGAAACTAACGGTCAGCAGGTATACTGTATGGCAACCTCCACCACTGATAACGGCAAAACAAACACTGTAAGATCTAACACTGCTATTATTTCTACACTGAATAAGCCTGTTGTTACTCTTGCAAGCAAAACTCCCGCAAATATCACTATCAAGTGGGATGCCGTAGACTCTGCAGCACAATACAAGGTATACCGCACCGAATCCTCTTCCTCAGTGCTTGGCGATCCTATTGCTACACTTGACAAGAATACCACATCCTATTCCGACTCTAACGTGACGGCTCAGTCCACATATTATTACTATGTCATTGCACTCAACAGCGATGGCGTTCAGAGCGGTGTTTCTGACGTACTTTCAGTTACAGTGCCTACAACGATAGATGTTGTAACAAAGATAACCGCTACCCCCGGAAATAAAAAGGTAACCCTTACATGGGAGCCTGTAGCAGGTGCAGAAAAGTATGCTGTTTTCTACAGCACTAACCACTCTTCTTATAAGCAGCTTACCAACTCTCTGACTGACACAACTTACACTGCAGAGGGTCTGACTAATGAAACCGAATATAGCTTTAAGCTCAAAGCTTATGGCTTCTCCAAATGGACAAACTACTCTGAAGCAGTATATGCAACACCAACAGCTGCTACCAATGCGCCTACCGGTGTTACAGCTACTCCTGGCGACGGCAAGATAACTTTAAGCTGGAACGCTGTTAACGGCGCTACGCAGTACGCTGTATCTATCTATGACCCTGCCACCAAGAAGTACACTGCCACATATAAGTGTACAGATACAAGCTATACAGTGACCGGCCTTACCAATGGAAAGGTATATGAGTTCCTTGTACAGTCTTATGTCAACGGAGCATGGTCAGATGCATCAACAGATTGCCATGTTCAAGCTACACCTGTAGCCGCAACAAAGCCCGAACCCACAGCAACAGCAGGCGAAGAATCTGTAACCCTGAGCTGGAAGGCAATCAATGGTGCTACAAAGTATGCAGTATCCTCTTATATCAACGGCAAATACAACACATACACAAATACACTTACATCAACAAGCTATACTGTAACAGGTCTTACAGGCGGCGTTGAGTATGAGTTCCTTGTACAGGCTTATATTGATGGAAAGTGGACTTCCGCATCAACAGAGGATCATGTAAAGGCTACACCTCTTGTTTCAACCAAGCCTAAGCCTACAGCAACTCCTGCTGACAGTGCAGTTGTGCTCAACTGGGCTGCTGTTAAGGGTGCTACCAAGTACGCAGTTTCTGTTTACAGCGGCGGCAAGTACTTTGTTCAGACCAACAGCCTTACTTCTACTACTTACACTGTAAAGCCTCTTACTAACGGTGTTACATACCAGTTCCTCGTTCAGGCTTACGTTGACGGCAAGTGGAGCACTGCTTCTACTGCTGACCTCATTAGCTGCGCTCCCGTGGCTGAGGCTAAGCCTAAGCCCACTGCTACTCCAGCAGATGGTGCAGTTGTGCTCAACTGGGAGGCTGTTAAGGGTGCTACCAAGTACGCAGTTTCCGTTTACAGCGGCGGCAAGTACTTTGTTCAGACTACGGAGCTGACAGATACCACTTACACTGTAATGCCTCTCAAGAACGGTGTAACATATCAGTTCCTTGTACAGGCATATATCAATGGCAAGTGGACTACCGCATCAACAGCAGATCTTATCAGCTGTACTCCTCAGGCATAATTAATATCAAAGACGGCTGAGATAATTCTCAGCCGTCGGTTTATTATTGGTTTAATCAATGGATGATTGGTTGTGATCAACAAAGCAGGTGTTTGATAATAGAGCTTTGTTAGTATTCAGCACACTGAGTTAAGACTAGGAATGATTTATTAGATCATAACGAAAGCACCCACAGGGCAACCTGCGGGTGTTTTTCGTATTATTGAGTTGATAATGGTGTACAGCTAACAAGGTCAGCAGTAGAAGCGGTAGTCCACTTGCCGCCGATGAAAGCTTGCACAAGGAATTGATAAGCAACATTATTCTTCAATGGCTTAACAGTGTAAGTGGTATCTGTCAGCTCCGTAGTCTGAACAAAGTACTTACCGCCGCTGTAAACGGAAACTGCGTACTTGGTAGCACCCTCCACAGACTCCCAATTAAGGATGACTGCACCATCTGCTGGAGTTGCAGTGGGCTTGGGCTTGGCAGTCGCCATTGGAGTACAGCTGATAAGGTCAGCAGTAGATGCGATAGTCCACTGACCGTCAATGTAAGCCTGAACGAGGAATTGGTAAGCGACATTATTTTTCAATGGCTTAACAGTGTAAGTTGTGGATGTAAGAGATTTTGTTTGAACGAAGTACTTGCCACCGCTGTAAACGGAAACTGCATACTTGGTAGCACCATCAACAGCCTTCCAGTTGAGGATAACTGCACCATCTGCAGGTGTAGCAGTGGGCTTTGGCTTAGCGGTTGCCACGGGAGTACAGCTGATGAGGTCGGATGTTAAAGCAGTAGTCCACTTGCCATTGATATATGCTTGTACAAGGAACTGATAAGCAACATTATTCTTCAATGGTTTAACAGTGTAAGTAGTATCGGTAAGATCCTTAGTTTGAACAAAGTACTTGCCGCCGCTGTAAACGGAAACTGCATACTTGGTAGCACCATCAACAGCCTTCCAGTTGAGGATAACCGCACTATCTGCAGGCGTTGCGGTGGGCTTGGGCTTTGCAATGGCAATAGGTGTAGCTTTGACAAGATCATCAGTGGTGAATGTTGTCCATGCACCATTCACGTATGCCTGTACAAGGAATCCGTATTCTACTCCGCCAGTGAGTCCTGTCACGATATAGCTAGTGAAGTTGAGAGAAGTAGTGTATGTTTTGTATTTTCCGTTAAGATAGGATGATACCGCATACTTGGTGGCACCGTTGATGGCATCCCATTTGAGTGAAACTGACTCTTCACCTGCAGTTGCTGTCACGGTAGGCTTTGTTGCTTCAGTGATTGGATCTGTCACTGTTACTTTGTAGGCATTGCATCCGCTTACAGTACAAGCAACCGTTTTTCTGCCGTGGGTAGTGGCTGTGGCTTCAAGAGTCGTTACTGTAGCACCATTATAGTTATGAGTATGGGCATTGGGATTATTGACATACACCTTTGTAACGGTCAGTGCGGCATTATCGTCGCCAATAAACACATTATCCACACCCGATATTGCACCAGTAGAAGCATAAGCCGAAACGATGGTGTCGTAGCTCCATATTGCAACACCGTTTGATGCACTGTCAGCGGTGATGCTTACCCATGAGCCGATGTCGTTATCCTGAAGGATAAGGAAGGGTTGCTTTTGACAGGTGTAATTAACATAAACACTCTGTCCTGAGGACATATCATTGATAACGCTGCCCGAGAAGCATACTGCCTGTCCCCAGCCGCCTGAAGTAGAGCCACCCTCAGAGGAAACGATTATCTCAGATACACTGGCGATCTCATATTCAGGATCACCGTCATACCCATCGACAAGTGCATCAACGATGCCCTCATATGCGAAGGTGCCTTCGCTGCGCTTGAACAGTCCGAAGTTCTCTGCTCCGACGTTATAGCAGTTGTTGTCCCAAACGACACACGGAATATCCTGCTCAGCAAACTGTCTGGCAAGTTCTACATATATCTCTGTACACTGTTCTCTTGCATTGGTATTGTTTTTGTTGCAAGTTCCGAACTCTCCGATAACAACAGGGATATTCTTACTGAGAAAATATGTGTACATTCTGCTGAAAAAACCTTTCAACTCGGTGAGGTCGGACGCTTGCCAGTTGGTGTGACCGGTGCCGTTAAATGCAAAGTCAAATGGAAGATATGCATGGATAGAAGCAGCAATCATATCGTCGTTTGTGTTTTTTGTCCAGGCTGCTGCCTTTGCATCATCGCCGGATGCACAGTATGTAGGCAGCATGACAAGACGGTTTGTATTGTTTCCGCCTGTTGCCCTAATAGCTGCACGAGCGGCTTCGTTACACTGGTTTACACTTTCATAGTATGTAGAGTTTCCTGTCCAGTCGTCACCGCATCTCGGCTCGTTGTTAACTTCAAAAATGAGCTTATCGCCATAATTCTTAAAGCGCTCACCAACCTGAGTCCATATAGCCTTAAGTTCGGAAGAGATAGCGTCGGTGTTCGGAACATTGTGCTGCAGGTCGTTATGGTGTACGTTGAGGATAACATACATATCATTGTCGAGACCATAGTTAACGACCTCTTCGACCCTGTTCATAAAGCTGCTGTCGATAGTGAAAGCAGAGGCGTTGGAGTAATGATCGTCCCACCTTACAGGCACACGGAGCGTGTTGAAACCTTTGGCTGCAATAGCATCTATCATAGCCTTTGTGGTTACAGGATTGCCCCATGATTTTTCGTTGTCAGTGCTTTCGAGAGAGTTGCCCAAATTCCAGCCTGCGCCCATATCACTCACGATCTGAAATGCTGTAAGACCTCTCATTTCAGTTGAATATGAGTTGTTTGATGGCAGATCGGCATAATCGATAACTGCATAGGATGCGACTGGGAATGCTGAGATCATCATGGCAGCCGCTGCAAAAGCGGAAACCGTTTTTCTTAGTACATTGTTTTTCACGATGCAAGGTCCTTTCTTAATATACTTGCTTTTGAGAATATAGGGTCAATGCTATATACATTTTATCATATATACGACTATTACGTCAAGCCGTCAAATTAATATTTTATAGCGAAAGATAATACTCCACAAGCACATTGGCTGCTGTAGCGATGTCATAACCATTGTCACTTACCTCTTCGGTTGCGTAAGGGTTTCTGGTACGGCAGTTTGCGACTGCAAGATTTGCCCATTCTACAGGTGGAGCATTAAGGCTTAGAAACTGTACGGATTTAGAAACCTTTGCTTCAATTGGCACCTGATTGGAAAGCAAGCAGTATAGCCCTGCGCACTGGGCTTCGATCGCAACTATGCCAAGCCCCTCGTAGTTGGAGGGCATGATGAAGCAATCAAATGCGCTGTACAGCTTATCTGCATCGCTACGCTGACCTGCGAATATCACCTTATCCGATAGCTGCAGTGCCTCCGCTTTAGCCTTGATGACTTCCATATCTTCGCCCTTGCCTGCCATCAGCAGCACTGAGTCGGGCAGCTGTTTTACGATCTCGGCAAAGATATCCAGCAGAAAGCTCTGGTTTTTTTGTGGGCAAAATCTGCCTATGTGTCCGAAAACTGCAGTGCTGTCAGCAATGCTGAACTCAGAACGTATCTCTTGCCGCTTGTTTTCATTAAAGCTGAATTTTTCAATGTCGATCGAATTACGCATTACAGCCACATTCTTGCTAGGAATATCTTTCTCAAGCATAGAAATGCTACGCTTGCCGTACATCCATCTTGCCGCATATTCCGAGCAGGCTATCCTATGAGTAGCAAATATAGGTGCTATCGGCTTCAGCAGTGTTTTGGCGAGATTTCGCACACGTTCACGCTTTCCGCCCGAGGTGCTGTGATTGTGGATGATACGCACGGGCACTCTCGCAAGCTTTGCTGCAAATAAAGGCAGAAATGACAGTGTACTGAGGTGGCAATGTACAATACTGTAGCCGCCGTTTTTCAGCAATGCTTTAAGCTTCTTGACATATCTTAATGGTTTTTTGAAACGTGGCAGCTGTGTTATCGTACCGCCGAGGGCTTCTATTTCTTCAAAGGGGATCATGGAGGAACCTTCAAATACGAAGAAGTCAAATTGTACTTTGCTGCGGTCGATCGCATGATAATAGTTGAGTACTGTCTGCTCAACTCCGCCGCCCTCCATTTTTCCGAGTATCTGCGCTACTCGCATGCTTTCTGCCTCCTTGTATGATATCTGTTTTAGTATATCATAATTTGCAAGCATCGTCAACCGATTGCTTGGCAATTTGTACTAACAGAGCGGTAAACTATTGCTTTTTATTGAAATATATGCTATAATTATCTAGCTATACACATATAATAAGGGGAATGGGCATTGCTTTGCCCAGCCAGAATATATCAAGGGGGAAACGGATATGTGCGGAATTGTAGGATATGTCGGTCATCGTGATTGCGCAGAGGTGTTGCTCAGCACGCTTGAAAAGCTTGAATACAGGGGATATGATTCAGCAGGCATTGCAGTGTTTGATCATGATAATATCGTAGTGCGCAAGGCGCAAGGCAGGCTCAAGGAACTGAGAGCAAAAATGGAAACAGAGGGTGTTCCCAGCGGCTTTGCAGGAATAGGTCATACACGTTGGGCTACTCACGGCGAGCCATCTGATGTGAACTCTCACCCTCATGACGGCGGTCAGGTCACGATAGTGCATAACGGCATCATAGAAAACTATAAAGAGATAAAAAATTTCCTTATCGACAAAGGCAGACACTTCAAAAGCCAGACCGACACTGAAGTTGCGGCGCAGCTGTTGGACTATTATTACAACGGTGACCCCGTTGATGCTATCGTCGAGACTATGCACCGTGTAAGAGGCAGCTTTGCATTGGGCATAATCTTCAAGGATTTCCCCGATACGGTGTTTGCTATCCGCAAGGAGAGCCCACTTATCGTAGGTGTTGGTGACAACGAGAGCTATATTGCCTCCGATGTAACTGCTATATTGAATTATACAAGGGATTATTATCTGCTGGAGCCTGATGAGATAGCAGTGCTTTCTCCCTATAGCACAAAGATATACGATCTTCATTATACTCAGATAAGCAAGCCGCTCATGCATGCTGACTGGGATCAGAATGCAGCTGAAAAGCAAGGCTATGCTCATTTTATGCTCAAAGAGATACATGAGCAGCCCGAGGCTGTAAAGACCACCATAATGCCGAGGATATCTGATGGTCTGCCTGATCTTACGGAGTGTGGCATAACTCTTGATATGCTCCGCAGCTTCAGACGTATACATATCGTTGCTTGCGGTACGGCTATGCACGCAGGACTTGTCGGAAAATATGTTATCGAGGAGCTTGCAAGAGTGCCTGTAAACGTTGATGTTGCATCCGAATTTAGATATCGCAACCCGCTTGTTACTGAGGATGACCTTGTTGTTATCGTATCACAATCGGGCGAGACTGCAGACAGCCTTGCAGCTCTACGTCTGTCTAAAAAGCTAGGTGCAAAGACGCTGGCAATAGTAAATGCAAAGGGCAGTTCCATTGCCCGTGAAGCGGATATGCTGATATATACCCTTGCAGGCCCGGAGATATCTGTTGCTTCTACAAAGGCGTATATGGTGCAGATCGCTGTTATGTATCTGCTTGCATTTTCTGTTGCGCTGGCAGTGGGAGAGATAGATGAGACACGCTGCCGTGAGCTTACATCAGAGCTTGTGAAGATGCCTGAGCGTATCGCAAAGGCTATCGAGCTGGAGGAGAATTCCCAGTATGCTGCATCCACCCTTGTTAATGCGGAGAGCCTGCTTTACATCGGCAGAGGTCTTGATTATGCGCTCAGCATGGAGGGTTCGCTGAAGCTGAAGGAGATAAGCTATATTCACAGCGAGAGCTATGCAGCAGGTGAGCTGAAGCATGGAACTATCTCTCTTATCACTGAGGGAATGCCTGCTATCTCTGTTGTAACGCAGCATGACCTTGTTGAAAAGACTGTAAGCAACATGAAGGAGATGAAGGCAAGAGGGGCGTATGTTGTCGCAGTATGTGCTGACGGTGTTGAGATAGATAACGAGGCTGTTGACTACTCCATCACCCTTCCTGAGTGTCCCGATATCCTTGCGCCTATGACGGCTGTTGTGCCGCTACAGCTTATTGCATATTATACAGCAGTGTTGAAGGGCAACGATGTTGACAAGCCAAGAAATCTTGCGAAATCTGTTACTGTTGAATAAAACGAATTCCGCCACTATGTCAGTGGCGGAATTTTTATATCTGTTATTTTACTACCATGTTTCTGCCGCCGGTTTTTCCAGTGTAAAGCTTGTCGTCAGCTTTGTTGATAAGCTCGGTTACGAGCAGCTCTGCTTTATGCTCTTCCACTCCGAAGGTCATGGTGACATTGATGGTATCATCTTTGTAGGTTATTGGCATTTTTTCGATGTGTTGCTTTATTTCAAGCACATATTCATACGCTGTATCGATATCGCAGGATGGAAATAGGAATAAAAACTCCTCGCCGCCCCAACGACAGACGATGCCTTTGTCGTTCATATATTCAATGAAATACTCAGATATGTGTTTGAGTACCTCATCGCCGAAATTGTGTCCTTTGGTGTCGTTTATTTTTTTGAAGAAATCGATATCGCCGATAGCAACGGAAAATACAGCATCGTTTACGCCGATGTTTTCCTCAAGAGCCTTGTACATACAGCGTCTGTTCATCAGACCTGTTAGGGCATCGGTTTCGGCATCTTTTTTCAGCTTGCGGTTATAGTCGTTGAGCTTTTCAAGGGCAGATTGGTTGGTGTTGCTGAAAATAAAGCATATCACAAACATACAAATGAACAGGGTGATGGTATACATGATGTTCAATACGTCGCCTTGCTGTTCTGTTATATGCAGTACAGGTTCGTGTTGCTTTCCGAAGAAATATACGCCGATATTAAGTGCCAGCAGGAATATCATATATATCGCTTTTCCACGGAAATTTCTGTAGGTGGCGAAGAATGATATTACCATCAGCGGGTAGATAAAATAATGAGCTCCGTAATCTTCTCCCATAAGGTATACAGAGTAGATAAGCCATGTCAGTATCCCGCCTGAGAATATGTGGAACACCACTTGTCGTTTGCAATTGTAAGTGGTGAAAAAACAGGCAATATGTAACGGCAGCCATACGAGCAGCACAGGCGCATCCATAAGTATCTGGGATATTGCGGCAAAAATGTAAAATGCCACTATGTACAGTGCGGTGATGATATAATACAACCGCATCATCAGAATGAACTGGCTCTCCTCACTATCAAAGGAGACGTTTTTCATTATAAAGCGAGCTACAGGATTTTTGAACTCCATAACATTTCTCCCCCAAAGATCTATATAAAAAATTATATCACAGACTTATATCTGTTGTCAAACAAAAGCGAAAATCTTGAATATGTGCACAATTTTGTTTAGAGTATTTTGTTATATATTATACTGCAGCGGCATACACTTCAGCAAAGGAGTGTGTTATATGCGGAAGATCATTTGCATTATTCTTAGTGTGGCTATGTGTGTGCTGATATCGGTGCCCGTGAGCGCAGAAGAGCAGGAGGGCTTCGCTCCGAAAGCCGAGATACTTATTGAAGCAAACACTGGGCAGGTGCTGTATTCTGTCAATGGCGATGCAAAGTTGCCTATGGCTTCAGTCACAAAGGTCATGGGATTGCTGCTTTGGGCGGAGGATATCGAGAGTGGCAGGCTGTCGTTGGAGGATACAGTTACCGCATCTGCGTATGCAGGGGCAACGGAGGGTTCTGTAATCTGGCTGACAGAAGGTGAAGAGATGTCAGCGGCAGAACTTTTGGAGGCGGTGATAATCAGCTCGGCGAATGATGCATGCATCGCTTTGGCTGAGCATGTTTCTGGCAGCGAGGAGAAGTTTGTCAGGCGCATGAATGACAAAGCGGCCGAACTCGGCATGAACGGCACTCGCTATACCAATTGTGTTGGATTTGATGATGATGGGCATTATTCGACTGCAAGGGATATCGCCATTGCAACTGCGGCATTGATGGAGCATGAGGTGTATCGTGGCTGGATGCTGACATGGCTGGATTATCTGCGTGGAGGAGATACGCAACTAGTAAACACAAATCGGCTTATCCGTAGCTATGATGGCATCCTCGGTGGCAAGACAGGCACTACTGATAATGCTGGATGCTGTCTGACAGTATGTGCGGAGCGTGGCGAGATGCGGCTGGTTGCGGTAACTCTAGGCAATGCAGATGATGACAGCCGTTTTTCCTCGGCTGAAGAGTTGCTTGATTATGGTTTTGAGAGCTTTCAGATGTTCACACCCGAGGTAGATATGACTAAGCTGCTGCCTATCCCTGTAGAACGTGGCACGGAGGAGAGTGTTAAGCCTGTTGTTGAGCATCGTGGCGAGCAGTGCGTCATCAAGCGTGGCAGGGCAGGTGATGTGGTGTATGAATACACCTTCGTTGAGGGAGTAGAGGCAGAGGTGGAACAGGGGCAGTTTCTTGGAGAATATCTCGTCACACTTGATGGTGCGGAGATATACCGCTCGGAAATAGTGGCAGAAAAAGATATCCCTCGTATGGATCTTTGGCGGTGTATTAGGTATCTTTTAGGGGAAATTATCGCCATGTGACGTAAATAATAGCCGAAAAAACGTTTTTAAAGCTGTCATTATGGGAGAAAATGCCGAAAAGCACTTGACAAGAACAGAAAAATAGGGTAAAATGATACTGGATAAAGCTATCAATAGCAATTATCAGCTCATTATCGGGAATGTAGCGGATATGTGCAGGCGATGGCGGCATCCGGATCCTTCTCCGATATCTGCAGTGCAGAAACGGCGAAAGAACAATGTATCAGGTGCCGAAAATCTAATGATTTTCAGCTATCACAACCCTAATACAAAGTCCCTTATTGGGGTAAAGGCACGGGGCATACAGAGTTCGATAGTCGGGTCTTGCAATGTATATTTCGGGGGCAAGCACCATTTTTAAACGCATAAAAATTGGTTACTAGCTTGATACGTAATAGTATGCCATGCGGGTAACACCGTTCAGGTACACCGTCACGATCGGGTAAACTTGCTGATTTCAGCGTTTAAGCTACGATTTTGTTTTTTATATAATTTATGATTAAGGTGCTAATACAGAAACAGAGTTTTCAATTTCTCTTAATGATTTTGAGAGAGGTTGTATCACGAACACCGAAAGGTAATCGCGATACGACCTCTTTTTCATTTTTTCGGCTATTGTGCTGTTTTTGGGTGGAAATACTGAGGCTTTTATGTTATAATATAAGCAGATATTCAATGATTGCTTTGTTGAGTTCATCTCTATTGCAGATGCTGATTACAGTCGATGCTGCTTCGAAGGAGCCATAGTGCTATATTTCCATTGATTTTGCTGAAAGGATATGCCATGAAGAAGAAACTACCTGCAACCCTAGATCAACAGATCGCTAAACTCCGTCAGAGGGGCTGCGTCATCAATGATGAGGCTTACGCAAGGCGCACACTGACATATATCAACTACTTCCGACTGACGCATTATTTTGAGCCTTTTACGGTCGAAAAAAACAGGTATCGGGAGGGCATAACCTTTGAAGATATCATGCGTGTGTATGAGATGGACAGAAAGCAGCGTAGCATCCCTATCGCTGCGCTGGAGGAGATAGAGATTGCCATGCGTGCGTCACTCTCTAACTATCATGCGCTGAAATACGGTGCCATGGGATATCTCAACGCATCATCATTTGATTTCAAGCATAACCATAATGCGTTTTGTTCAAAGATCCGCCATTTGGTGGAGGTGAATGATGACAGAGAGTTTGTAAAGCATTATAACAATAAATACGGCGGAAACTTCCCGCTTTGGGTTGTTATGGAGCTGTTTAGCTTCGGCACGCTTGCTTTTTTCTACAAGGATATGCACGGGGGCGATAAGAAGGAGATAGCGCATGAGCTGTATGATTGCTCCAGCTCTGAGCTTGATAACTGGCTTTTCTGCATGAATGAGCTGCGAAACTATTGTGCCCATTACAACAGGCTTTACGGAAACAGCTTCCCCGTTATCCCACGCACTCCAGATGGGTTGGATGTGGAACTGCAGCCCGATGTTTTCGGCTATATCATGGTGATGAAGCAGGTGTATCACAACGACCATGCGTGGAATGAGCAGGTAGTAAAGCCTCTCAGCAGGATGCTAAAAAAGAATACTGATATCATCGAGTTGGAGCATCTCGGTTTCCCTGAAAACTGGGAGCAGCTACTGACAAATCCCGAAGAATAACATATTCCCTGTCGCAGAGGAGGTGAGGGCATGGCTGACGATTTTAAGCTGTTTTTTAATAATAGCGCAAAGAGCAAAGACGAGGTGGAGGAAGAGGTCAAGCGCCTTATCAAAAACCGCATAATGACCATTACCATGGAGGCTGCCACAGAAGCGATTGAAGAAAGCCGAGGAGAAAAAATACCACCGAGGGACGAAAAGATACCTCACAGAGAGCCGCAGCGTAGCAATGTAAGCTACATCAGCAGCTCGCAGCCCTCACAGCAGTTGTCGCTTGATGAGATAGCGCCGCTGCCATCCGATGACTTAAATGCCTGGCTGGATGATGACATTGCCGAAAAGATACAGGCGATGCGTGAGTTGGGTCAGGTGGTGTATAAAGGCTCGATGCGCCGTGAGTGCGCCGAGGTCACTATTGTTAAGCAGGGCGAGTTCATGAAGGATGTTACAGACGACTATGGCAGAAATGCTTTCTGTAATATGGAGCGGCCTGTTTATGGCGCTATGTCCACCAGCCAGCTACGCACATATTTCAGCTGGCGCACGAATGTGCGCCGAGGTGTGTGGGAAAAGGCAGATCACCCTTACGTAGTATTATATTGCTATGAGCTGATGAATGTGATCGGTGTGCAGTCACCGACCGAAGCTTTTACTCAGCTTATATCGGTATGGAACAACTGCCGTGAATTTTGTCCTCAGTTGAACCGATATATGCCGCAGTGGCTCAGAGATTTTTACGTCTACAACCGTATTGCGGGAGAATTCAGTGAGTATGAGGATAGCTTTCCTGTAAAAGCCAACGAGCAGCTTGATGCTGAGAGCAAAAAGCTGCTCGAGCGTGATTATTCTGCCTGCTTAGATTATTTTATGCGATACTCTGCATATAATCTGAAGGGTAGCAAGTTTTATACAAAGGATACAGTTCCACTTATCGAGGGAGCATTGGAAACTGCATTGAAAGCCCTTGATAGATACTTTGCCGAGCGCAGGATAAACCTGTTTGAGCTTATTTGCGGCAGGATGAAGAAGGATTACGGTTGGAAGCCCTTCAGCGGAGCCTATGTTGATTGTGACAGGCTTGACGGCTTTCGGGCGTGCAGGTTGAGCACGATGGAACGCTATTGCATAAAGCTCAGCGAACCTTGCCGTGAGATATTTGAGCCTGCACCGTATCGTGGGCTTATCGGCTATATTTTGAAATCGGTGGAGTGTAAGCTGCGTGAAGCAACGGGTTATCGTGCCAGCGTCATGCCTAACATTTCGATGGTGTTGGATGATTTTAAAAACCGTGAGAAACTATGCGCAGCGGTAAGCGAGCAGGAGTTCGCAAATATAGCGGCTAATGCGGCAGCGCACTGGGCAGCACGCAACGGCATACATCCGATAAATGACAAAAAGCAGAAGACGTCGGATTTTATCGTTCCTGCTCCTAAGCCTGTCAAGATCGAGATAGATGTGGCAAAGTTGCAGCAGATACGAGAGGAATCTGATGAGCTGACCCGTCGACTTATAATTGATGAAGCAGAGGAGACTCCCGATATCGAGGCGATATTGCAGCTGACAGAAAGCGTTGAGGACGATGTGTTCGAGGAGCGCACTGATGCAGCGGCATTCGAGGTGCATTCGCAGTTTGATTTTTCAACTCTTCCCGAAGGATGGAGGCAGCTTGCGGATGCGCTTGATGCAGAGGCTCTGGAGTTGCTTGCGTCTGTTGTGAATGGCACATCGGATGCCTTGTGCCGCAGCCGAGGAGTATTGCCTGAAACTGCTTATGAGCGCATAAACGACATTGCCCTTGAAAATGTGGGAGATGTGATAATAGAAAACGGCGAGCTTATCTCCGATTATGCGGCGGATGTTAAGCGGATCGTTGATATTATACAAGTGTAAAGAGCTGCGCAGATATAAAATGATCCCCGAGGTTTTCCTCGGGGATCTGCTATATGTATCAATATCAGATGCTTGCGGAGTAGTTGGGAGCTTCCTTGGTGATGTAGATGTCGTGGGGATGGGACTCCTTGAGACCTGCGCCTGTGATGCGTACGAACTCTGCTCTCTCCTGCAGCTCGGGGATAGTGGGACAGCCGCAGTAGCCCATACCGCTGCGGATACCGCCGATGAGCTGGAAGATAGTATCAGCAACTGCTCCCTTGTAGGGTACACGACCCTCAACGCCCTCGGGAACGAGCTTCTGATTCTTATCCTGGAAGTATCTGTCGGCCGAGCCCTTCTTCATTGCTGCAAGGGAACCCATGCCACGGTATACCTTGAAGCTTCTGCCCTGGTAGATCTCAACATCGCCGGGGGCCTCTTCACAGCCTGCCAGCAGCGAGCCGAGCATAACGGTGTTTGCACCTGCAGCGAGAGCCTTTACGATATCGCCGGAGTACTTGATACCGCCGTCAGCGATGATCGGGATACCATACTTTGCAGCTGCGCAAGCGCAGTCATAGATTGCGGTGATCTGGGGAACGCCGATACCTGCAACGACACGGGTAGTGCAGATGGAACCAGGGCCGATACCAACCTTTACAGCGTCAGCGCCTGCCTTGATGAGATCCTCTGTAGCTGCGCCTGTAGCAACGTTGCCGGCGATGACCACTGCCTCGGGATAAGCGTTCTTGATCTTGTCGAGAGTTGTCATGATATTTGCGCTATGACCATGTGCAGAGTCGAGCACCAGCACATCTACCTGAGCCTTCAGCAGTGCGCCTGCTCTGTCGAGCACATCGGGAGTGATACCGATAGCTGCACCGCAGAGAAGTCTGCCGCTCTTGTCACGGGCAGTGTTGGGGTACTGCACGCTCTTTTCGATATCCTTGATGGTGATAAGACCCTTGAGGTAGCCTTCGTCATCAACGAGGGGGAGCTTTTCGATCTTGTGCTGTCTGAGGATCTCCTGTGCCTGTGCGAGGTTTGTGCCTACAGGGGCGGTAACGAGGTTGCTGCGTGTCATAACATTGCCGATCTTCTGATTGAAATCGGTGATAAAGCGAAGGTCACGGTTTGTGAGGATACCAACCAGCTTGCCGTCATTTTCAACGATCGGCACACCTGAGATCTTGTACTTGCCCATGAGTGCATCAGCGTCAAATACGCTGTCCTCAGGGGAGAGGAAGAAGGGATTAACGATAACGCCGTTTTCGGAGCGCTTTACCTTGTCTACCTCGTCACACTGCATTTCGATAGGCATATTCTTGTGAATGATACCGATGCCGCCCTCTCTTGCAATAGCGATCGCCATCTTGGACTCGGTAACGGTATCCATGGCGGAAGTCATGATGGGAGTATTAAGTACGATATTCTTAGTGAGATTTGTGGAGATGTTGATCATGTTAGGTGTTACATCGCTCTTTGCAGGGATGAGCAGTACGTCATCGAATGTAAGACCTTCTTTAACAAATTTTTCGTTGTAGTTGCAGTTAAGCATAATTCATTTCCTCACTTTCCGCCCGATATACGGGAATCCTTCGCTTTTTTGTGCACCTGTACAGTTTTGACCATGGTGCTTTGGATATAGTGATATTATTATAGCACTTTATGTCGTTTTTTTCAAGCAAAACCACACGGAAAATTGAACAAATATATTAACAAAATTCCCCTATTTTAGGGGCATTTTCACGCTATTCGCAAAAAAGGGAGTTTTTTTTGCTTATGCTTATTGACGAAAAAAGATATTTATTATAGAATATAATAGAATGGGTATTGCGCCCTGTCAAAATTTTGTGTACAAAAGGAATTTGAAATATGGAGATAAAGACCTCTGCCTCGTTGTTGGCGTGCAATCTTGCTAACATTTCTTCAGAGATATCACGCTGCCAGAATGCTGGTGTTGACTGGATACATTTCGATGTAATGGATGGTGTGTTCGTGGATCAGATAACCTACGGCAGTCCAGTTTTGAAATCTATCCGTGAAAAGACCGATATGTTTCTCGATGTGCATCTTATGGTAGAGGACCCCACAAAGCAGGTGGAGTTCTTCGCTGAAGCAGGTGCTGATCTTATAGATATCCATGTTGAGAGCTACTGCGACACCGCAGCCGTGCTGAGAGCTATCCGTGCGGCAGGCAAAAAAGCAGCGCTTGCAGTTAAGCCCTCTACCCCCATACAGGCTGTATATCCGTATCTTGAGCTTTGCGATATGGTGCTCGTTATGACAGTGGAGCCCGGATATGGAGGTCAGAGCTTTATTCCCTCCACCCTTGACAAGATTCGTGCGCTCAGAAGCACCGCTGACAGCATGGGACTAACTGAGCTGGATATTCAGGTAGACGGTGGCATCAACAACTCCACCGCAGCTGATGTTAAGGCGGCAGGTGCAAATGTGCTTGTTGCAGGCACAGGTCTTTTCAAAGCTGAAAATATGACGAGGGCTAATGTTGCTCTCAAAGAGAAAGTCAACTGATAAACGTACTATGACAGCAGGTTGTGCAGCACGTTGGCAGGGCATCCTTCTGCTATCTGTGTGAGATACTCGGCTGTCTGGGCTGCAAAAAGTGCAGATATCTCACTGTACTCGCCGTATTCCGAGCATATTTGCTTTATCTGTGGCGGCGGTGACTTGAAGATGATGCGGTAGTTCTGCATCTCACGTCCGCAGTAGACGGAGCACTTTGCTTCGCTGGCTGCAAGGGCACTCATGAGCTTTGTGAGTATATCGATACCGCTCACTTCGCAAGCGTAGAGTTCTTTTTTAGAGTGATGCGGTTCTAGTGCCGAGATAAATATAACACAGCTTCCGTCGCTTACTATGTATATCTCTGCCAATAGTTTCCCTTCGGGTAGCGAGAGGCTATCTTCATGGCGGATATCTTCAGCAAGGCGGCGTATGTACTTTTTCAGCTGTTCTCGGTTGCGTGTGGGAGGCAGCTCGGCTGCTTCTTTCGGGGTCAGGGTAAGCTTCACGATGGTGGGGCTCAGCTGCTCTGATATCATCTTGTTACCTCCTTGGCGAATTTCTGAAAGGAATTATTCACATGACATCTGTTATTGCCCGTGATCGGCGCAAGGTATATTCTGAACAATTTATTTTTATGGCAGCACTGCTTATCCCTGCGGTGTTCCTTAATGGTATGAGGACGCTTGCAGTGTGCTGCGTCAGTATGTTTGCTTGTATGCTTACGGACTGGATATGCTGCTTGCTGAGAAAGCAGAGCTATGATTTTAAGGATATGAGCGTACTTTTTTGGGGACTGTGTACAGGCCTTCTCATGCCTGCAAGCATGCCGTATATACTTGTCGGCGTTGCGGGAATAATATGTATTGCTGTCGGCAAACATATTTTCGGCGGTACTGAAAATATCGTGTTTTCTCCTCCTGCTATCGCAGCGGCATTTATGATAATATGCTATCCGTCGGATATGTTGTATTTTCCGAAGGTGGGTACTATCTTCCCCATGCTTGCCGATCATTACAACGGTACGCTGGTGCGCTCGCTGGAGTACACTATTCGTATCGGAAATATTCCGTCGGAATCGTGGTTGGATATTCTGCTGGGCAGTACTGCCGGCGCTATCGGCACGGTGCATATCCTTGTGGTGATGGTGTGCGGTATCTGTCTGCTGGCAAAGCGCAGTACGAGCTTTGGTGCGGTGGTATCATGCATTGTGACAGTGGGTGTGCTGGCATTTTTCTATCCCCGTATCGATGTCAGTGGTATCGAGTCGATACTTTACGAGTTCTCGGGCGGCTATCTGCTATTTGGTATGATGTTTATGGCGAGTGACCCTGCGATACTGCCTAAGCATGTTTCCGCAAGAGTGATGTATGGTGTTGTTCTGGGATATACCGTTGTGATGTTCCGCACATTTGGAAAGGTAGAGGGAAGTTTTGTGTTTGCGTTGCTAATCACAAATGCGCTCGGCTGCTCACTTGATACACTGGTGGATAACCTCACATATTGGAAAAAGACCTACCTCAACTCCTATGAGCATAGCAAGACCGACGCACAGCGTGGCAAGATAAAGCTCACCGATACGCAGGAGATACAGATACCCGAGAAATATCGCTACAATACTCCGCCTATCGACAGCGAAGTGAAAAAGTCAAGACGACGCAGAGCAAAGGGGGATAACCGCCGTGGAGGAAAATAAAACTTTCCGCATCAGTTTAGATGGTATCTTCCGTCAGAATATCGTGCTGATGAGCGGACTTGTCACCGCTCCTATCATCGTTGCGGCAACCACCTTTGAGCGTGCATTGGTGCTCTCGCTGAGCTTTCTCATGATATCCTACATATCTATTCTTATATGCAGGGCATTCCCCAGAAAGATCGCTTATGCTATCCGCATTATATTATATGCGGCAGTGGCTGCAGCGGTGTTTATCCCTACGGCATTGTTGTTGAAATATCTGTTTCCCGAAACGGCAGAGTCGGTAATGATATATATCGAGATCATTGTTGTGAATTCTTTGATACTTTCAAAGACCGAGAGCCGTTTTTATATCCAGCCGTTCAAAATAATGGCAGTGGAGGCGTTGATATATATAGCGGGATACATTATGGCGGCACTTACTGTCGGTGTGATACGAGAGATTTTGGCTTATGGTACGTTGTTCAGCTTTCATGTGTGTGATGCTATTATGCCTGCGGCAAAAACTCCTTTCTTCGGGTTTTTGCTGGTTGGACTTATGGCTGCTGCCTGCCGTGGGCTCACTTATCGCCTCAGGGCAAAACGTAGCACGGGCGGTGCTGTTATAAGGAAGGGGGCAGGCGGACAATGATTGAAGTGCTTGTAAAGATCATTTCGGCTTTTATGCTCTCGGTGTTCGTGCAGAATGCGATATTTGACAGGGCATTCGGTTCAAATGTAGTTATCTATGCCTCAAGAAAAAACACTCATGTTATCGGTTTTACACTTGGCATAACAGCTATGACTACTATTGCCAGCATAGTGTGCTATTTTGTGGATGGCTCGCTGCTTACGCTGGAATACGGCTGGCTGTTCATCCCTCTTGTATATGTGGGAGTTATCAGTGTGCTGTATGTGTTGGGACTGCTGTTTTTCTGGAAGGTATTTCCCAAGACTTTTTCAAGGATGAAAAAATATGTTCATCTTGTGATATTCAATTGTGCCGTCATTGGTGCGCTTCTGCTGAATTCAAATTTCGGCGGTGATATATGGTCGTACATAGGCTATGGTTTTGGTACGGGTATTGGTTTCTTTCTTGCCTGTTTTCTTCTTAACGTGGCGCATGAAAAGCTGGACTCAAACAAGATACCCAAATCGTTTAGGGGTTACCCTGTTATGCTGATATATATCGGCATAATCTCGCTGGCATTTTATGCGCTGGTGGGATATACTATTGACTTTTAATACATAATATTTCAAGGATCTCTTGTCGCAGGCATATATCGTCATTTTCGGCGGCATCATTGCACTTAATACTTAATTATAATAGAGATTGAAGGACTGACCGCTTTAAGCGGATAAAATATAGTTTTGGTTCTTTGCGGGAAGGAGCATAGAATGAAACGCAAACAGCAGATCAAGATAAAGCACAGAAAATATAATCTGTATACAAAGAAGAAGAGCACTGCATCAAAGGTGTGGACAGTGATAATAATGGTGATCATTGTTATTGCGCTTTGCGTGCTGGGCTATGGCCTGGGTAGACCGATAGTGGACTACTTCGTTAATAAGGATAATGATACAGGAGATACCTCTGCATGGACTCCTCCGCAGACTACCACTTCTGCCTCTGACACCACATCTGACACAACTGAGGACACCTCTTCGCAGCCTGAGCCTGAGGTCATGGTTCAGGAGGGAGCATATATCCTCCCCGAAAATGCGGCTGTTACTATTGAGCGTCTTAACAGTGCGCTGGCTATTGCAAAGCAGAATGGCAGTACCTCTGTTGCTGTAACGTTCAAGGATAGCGATGGCGACTATATGTATAAGACTGACATCGTCGGTATCAAGGGTACTCCGTTGGTACTTGGCAGCCTTACTGCAAAGGAAATATACGATGCCGTTGCGGCGGCTGGTATGACTCCTGTGGCACGCTTATCTACTCTGAAGGATCACAAGTCGGGTGCTTATGTGGCAGATATCCGTTACCTTGCAACCGAAGGCTGGACATGGCTCGATAACTATGCGGATCAGGGCGGAAAATCATGGTTGTCTCCGTTTGAGAGTGGTACAGCTGATTTCATCGCATCCATTACCGCTGAGGCGGCAGAGGCAGGCTTCAAACAGATAATATTGAGTGATACAGTGTATCCGATGTTCCGAGATGCAGATTATGGATATCTTGCAAATATCGATAATACCGCTCTGCGAGTAAAGAGCCTTTGGAATATTATTGATGCCAGTGCTGATGCAGCGGCGGCAAGCGGTGCTGAGATATATGTTGAGGTAAACAGCAATGATCTGTTTGCTGCCGAAAAGCTCTCTACTACTGCAGAGATCACTGCAGATACTGCAAAGTTGAACTCGACAAAGCTGCTCGTAAGTTACAGTGGCACGAGCTATGGTGAAGCAAAGGCCTTTATCGGCAGGATGAGTGCGACCTATGGGGGAGTTGATTACAGCATACTACTGTCTGGTGTATCTCCTGCTGCGGCTGAGGAGATAGAAAAAGCCTTTGTCGAATCTGGGATCACTGTTTTTTTTGAATAATTGGTGAAAACACTTGATTTATTTTCTGAAAAAATATATAATAGTATGGTAACTATATAAAAATGGGGATATCCCTGAAAATCGGAGGACAACTATGAATCTTAACTTACTTTTTGCTACAGCAGGCACTGCAACTGATGCTACTCAGGCTCTTGGTATCGAGAGCATCCTCGGCATGGTGATCCCGCTTGCGGTATTTGTTGCTTTTTTCTATTTCTTCCTTATCCGCCCCGAGCAGAAGCGTAATAAGGAGATGCAGGCGATGTTGAATAACATTCAGGTCGCAGATGAGGTCATCACAAACGGCGGCATCATCGGCAGAGTGGTTTCCGTTAAGGAAGACACCGTGCTGATCGAAACTGGAAGCGATAGAACAAAGATCCGTATCGTGAAGAGTGCTATCGCAAAGAATAACACCGTTCACGAGATGGCAGAGGCAGAAGCGGCTGCAAAGAAGTCCAAAAAGAACGGCAAGACAGAGATCAAGTGATATGATCAAAACAGCCCTGAGTGAAAGCTCAGGGCTGTTTTTTGTTGTAGGATGCAGTTTTTGGGGAGATATAATATAGCTTTAGAGAATATTTTCACAAAGATATGGTTAAAATAGCCAAAACGATTGGCGAGAAAATAGCAATAAACATGAAATATTAACAAAACTATTGAAATAAATCTCCCTTTGTGATACAATAATAACTGATGAATTATGCCCAAACCATCTGCTTTTTGGTAATTTTTACAATAAACCGGGAATAATTTAGAAATATACACTTTTGGGAGGTTGAGCAAAATGGCTATCGTTGTACCTGAAAAGTACAATGTTCCGCTGCATCTTTTCCATCAGGGCGAGAACTCGCATGCTTATGAGTTCTTCGGCTCTCACAAGGAAACGATAAACGGAAAGCCTGGTGCGGTGTTCAGAGTATGGGCACCTCACGCAAGGTCGGTCAGTGTTGTAGGTGATTTCAATCACTGGGACAGGACACGCAATTACATGAACAAGATCAGCGACGGCGGAATATGGGAGCTGTTCGTTGAAGGCATAAAGGAACTTGATACATACAAATACAGTATCGAAACCCCTGATGGTCTTATTAAGCTGAAGGCTGACCCATACGGATATTTCATGGAGGTCAGACCCAACACTGCTACACGCTTTTATGATATTGAAGGCTTCAAGTGGACTGATGGCAAGTACATGAAGGCACTCAGTGAGAAAAACATCTACGAGAGTGCTGCAAATATCTATGAGATCAATCTTGGCTCTTGGCGCAAGGATAATGACGAGTATTATGACTACAAGCGTCTAGCAAAGGAGCTTATTCCCTATGTCAAGGAGATGGGCTATACTCATATCGAGCTGATGCCTATTGGCGAGTTTCCATATGACGGCAGTTGGGGTTATCAGCAGATAGGCTATTATGCGCCTACATCCCGTTTCGGTACTCCGTATGAGTTTATGGATTTTGTTGATAAGTGCCATAATGCAGGCATCGGTGTTATTGTTGACTGGGTACCTGCGCACTTCCCGAAGGATGCCGCAGGCCTTTATGAGTTCGACGGTGAGAGCTGCTACGAGTACTCCGATCCCCTTAAGCGTGAACACAAGAGTTGGGGCACGCATATCTTCGACTGGGGCAAGCCTGAGGTGCAGTCCTTCCTTATCTCCAATGCTAATTACTGGCTCGATAAATACCACATCGATGGCCTGCGTGTGGATGCTGTTGCATCCATGCTGTATCTTGACTACGATAGGAAAGACGGAGAATGGCGTCCCAATAAATATGGCGGAAACGGAAATCTTGAAGCAGTTGAATTCTTGCAGAAGCTGAATGCTGCGCTTTTCAGAGAGCGTCCTAACATCATGATGATCGCTGAGGAGTCCACTGCTTGGCCGATGGTTACTATGCCTGCGGATATCGGCGGCCTTGGATTTAACTTCAAGTGGAATATGGGCTGGATGAACGATATGCTCCGCTATATGTCGATGGATCCTATGGGCAGACCTTATAACCACAATCTTGTTACATTCTCGTTCTACTATGCATTTTCCGAGAACTTCATACTGCCTATCTCACATGATGAGGTGGTATACGGCAAGTGCTCAATGCTGGATAAAATGGGAGGCCCCAGAGAGTACCGCTTTAACTCCCTGCGTACATTCCTTGGCTATATGACAGCCCATCCAGGTAAAAAGCTTATGTTCATGGGTCAGGAGTTTGCACAGTACAAGGAGTGGAACTTCCAGACAGGGCTTGACTGGGATGTGTTGGAGTTTGAGCCGCATCTGCAGCTGCACGACTTTGTGAAGGATCTCAATAAGTTCTATAAGGATACTCCTGCATTGTGGGAGTGCGATACCAGCTGGGAGGGCTTCCATTGGATCTCCAGCGAGGATAATGCGAACAGTGTTATCGCATTCAGACGTATTGCAAAGAACAAGGACGAGCTAATCTGTGTTTGTAATTTCCAGCCTGTTCGTCATGAGATATATGATATCGGTGTGCCTTACTATGCTGATTATGTTGAGGTCCTCAACTCCGACGATAAGAGGTATGGTGGTACAGGAGTGACGAATGGCACCGTTATTGCACAGGAAAACCCTCTGCATGACGAAAAATATCGTATTACGATAGATCTGCCGCCCATGTCGGTGATGTATTTCACAATTAAGAACAAGCGCAAGTCACCCAGCGAGGTCGCTGAGGAAATGGCAGCAGTTGAAGCTGCAAAGCAGGCAGCAAAGGAAGAATCCGCCAAGTCTGAGTAAGGCAGGCGGCAATATATGAAAAATCACGACGTAATGTCGGGACAGGAGGATATATATGAATCACATTAAAAAAGAGTGCGTCGCTATGCTTCTCGCTGGCGGACAGGGCAGCCGTCTTTACGCACTGACACAGGACATGGCAAAGCCTGCCGTTCCTTACGGCGGCAAGTACAGGATCATCGATTTTCCGCTTTCCAACTGTGTAAATTCCGGTATCGACACTGTAGGTGTGCTGACACAGTATCAGCCCCTGGTGCTTAACGAGTACATAGGCAATGGTCAGCCCTGGGGTCTTGACAGAGCTCACGGCGGTGTACATGTACTGCCCCCTTACGAGAGTGCAGCAGGAAAGGCTTGGTACTCCGGTACAGCTAATGCTATCTATCAGAACATCGGTTTTGTAGACAGATACGATCCCGAGTATGTTGTTATTCTTTCGGGTGACCACATCTATAAGATGGACTACTCCAAGATGCTCGACTACCATAAGGAGCAGAATGCTGATGCTACTATCGCAGTGCTCGAGGTTCCGTGGGAAGAGGCTCCCAGATTTGGTATCATGAGTGCTAATCCCGATGGCACTATCTACGAGTTTGCAGAGAAGCCTGCAGAGCCTAAGTCAAATCTTGCATCCATGGGTATCTACGTATTCACATGGTCTAAGCTGAGAAAGCACCTCATCGACAACGAGAACGACGAGGGCGCAACAAAGGATTTCGGTAAGAATATTATCCCAATGATGCTCGCCAATAACGAGAAGATGGTTGCATATCACTTTGACGGCTACTGGAAGGATGTTGGTACTATCGACTCTCTCTGGGAAGCTAATATGGATGTGCTTGATCCCAATGTTCCTCTTGATCTGCTGGATGATAGCTGGAAGATCTATTCCAGAAACCCTGTTATGCCTCCTCATTATACAGGCGCAAACAGCAAGATTGAGAACTCTATGGTAGCTGAGGGCTGCGAAATCTATGGTACAGTTGATTTTTCCGTACTGTTCGCAGGAGTTACCATTGAAGAGGGCGCAGTAGTTACTGATAGTATCATCATGCCCGGATCTGTTATCAAGAAGGGCGCTGTTGTTGAGTACGCTATTGTAGGTGAGAACTGCGTTATCGGCGAGGGCGCACATATTGGCGACCGTCCCGAGCGCATCGAGGATAAGTCTAGCTGGGGTGTTGCGGTAATCGGTCATAAGGTGAACGTTTCCGCAAACGCTGTTGCTGCACCCAAGGCTATGATCTCTCAGGATATTTGATAAGGAAAGGAAGTTTTTAATATGGCAAGTATGGCTAATGTTTTAGGACTTATTTTTGCTAATATGCACGAAGCTAACCTTCCCGAGCTGACAAAGGCAAGAGCAATGGCGAGTGTTCCTTTTGGTGCAAAGTATCGTCTTGTAGATTTCCCCCTGTCCAGCATGGTTAATTCGGGAATTACACAGGTTGGCATTATCACAAAGCAGAACTACTACTCTCTGATGAACCATCTCGGCATGGGAAGTGAGTGGGATCTCGCAAGAAAGAATGGCGGTCTGCATATCCTGCCCCCCTACAGAAGTGAGGGAAGCGGCATCTACAGAGGCAGACTTGAAGCACTTGCTGGTGCAGCTGAGTTCATCCGTGAATCTGATGCTGATTATGTAGTGCTGGCTGACAGCAACGTTATCGCAAATGTTGACCTCAAGCCTATCGTACAATTCCACGAGGACAAGGGTGCTGACATCACCTGCGTATACGGCAGAGGTGTTTACTCTACCGACCGTGCTATGACTAAGACTGTACTCTCAGTTGACGAGGAGTGCAAGGTGTTCGATGTTCTCGCAAGACCTGCTATCAGCGGTGAGATGAATGTAGCTCTTGATATCTATGTTATGAAGAGAGCTTTCCTTGAGGAGATTATCCGTGAGAGTGAGTGCCGCAATCTTTACAGCTTTGAGACTGATATTCTTCAGCACAAGCTGCATGATTACAAGATTATGGGATACAAGTACGACAAATACTATGAGATCATTGACTGCATGAAGACTTATTTCAAGGCCAATGTCGATATGATGGATAGAGAGATCTGCCATCAGGTATTCCCTCTCGGCAAGCCCATCTACACTAAGGAGCGTGATGTTGCTCCTGCTAAGTACGGCATTGACGCTAAGGTCGCTAACTCCCTTATCGCTGATGGTTGCATCATCGAGGGTACAGTTGAGAACAGTATCCTTTTCAGAGGCGTAGTTGTAGGTAAGGGTGCAGCTGTTAAGAACAGTATCGTTATTCAGGATACAGTTATTGAAGCAAATGCAAACTTCATCAACGCTATCGCTGACAGAGGTGTAACTCTCACCAAGAACCGCACTATCACAGGCTCTGTAGATTATCCCGTGTATATCTCCAAGGGCGCTGAGGTATAATTTCAACATCTATCCCCCTGGGCATGGCTCAGGGGGATATTTATTTACAGATGGGTTACAAAGATTACAGTTTGTTTACAGTGCAGTTACAATATTGTTATAATGGTTGACTTTTTTATAGCTTCATGATATCCTTATCATAGCGTGAAATTTGCTGAAATTACGTATTTTTTCATGTATTTGCCATGGTATTTCAAGAGTTTTTTTCAAAAAGGTATTAACATTTAGAGAATAATGTGGTATAATTAATAATGTATATGGAAATTCGTATACACTCTTGACCCTATAGACCAGATAGCATAAGGGGATTTTTATGGACAAAAAGAAAATCAAATACATCAAGATCAAGGAGGAGCAGCCCAAAAAGCGTTCCTCAAAGAAAAAGCCCAATCGGGTGCTGAAAAATATCGGTAATGCACTGACAGTTGTTGGTACTACCTTTGCATCGATGATGCTCATACTCATTATCATGATGTGCATCGTTGTAACGGTGGTGGCAGTGTATGTGCTGGATTTCGCCGATACCAATTATGATGCAAATCTGCGTGATGTGGAGATGAAATACACAAGCTTTGTGTATGCCTACGATGAAAACGGCAACGAGGTGGAGATCAAGCGGCTTGCCAGTGAGGAGAATCGTGTTTGGGTAAGCTATGAGAACATCTCACCTAATCTTGTAAATGCAGTTGTAGCCGTTGAGGACAAGCGTTTTTATGAGCATAAGGGTGTTGACTGGCAGCGTACCGTTTATGCACTCGGTGCAGATGTGCTCAATCTTGAAAGTGCAGGACAGGGTGGTTCGACAATCACTCAGCAGCTCATCAAGAATATCACAGGCGATGACGAGGCTACATGGGAACGTAAGCTGCGTGAGATATTCCGTGCACTTAGCCTTGAAGAAAAGTATACCAAGATCGATGTGCTGGAGGCTTATCTTAACCGTATATGGTTTGGAGGCATGGTGTACGGAGTAGGAGCTGCATCGCAGTACTACTTTGGCAAGGAGCCTGCCGATCTCACTATTGCAGAGTCTGCAATACTTGCAGGTATGATACGAAGCCCTGGCAGTATGAATCCGTACTCGAATCTTGAAAAATGTCGAGAACGACAGGAATATGCCATTGAATCCATGTATGAGCAGGGTGTGATCTCTACTGCAGAGTATAATACTGCGCTCAATGAGAAGGTGCAGTTCGCCCGTGCAGTATATGGTGATGATTTCGGCTATATCGATCCCAGAACACAAAATACCGAGGATGATGAGGAGATAGATGATATTCTCCTTGAAGAGGAAGTTGACGCTGATTATGTTCCCTATAAGTGGAACGGCGACTATGAGGTAACTCAGAACTGGTATGTTGATGCTGCGATTGAGCAGGTAATCAATGACTATGCTGATGAAAAGGGTATAACTTACACATCTGCAAGAAACGAGATATACAACGGCGGCTATAAACTGTATCTTAATATGGATATGAGGATACAAAACATTCTTGAGGAAAAGTATCGTGATCCTTACACTGTGCTTTCAAAATATGATGCTAATGCAGCAAAGGAGGATCTCATTCAGTCTGCCTTTGTTGTGATGGATTATACCGGTACAGTGGTTGCCCTTGTCGGTGGTCTGGGTGAAAAGGAGGGCGACAGTGCCTTTAACCGTGCTACGCAGGCAACGAGAGCACCAGGCTCTACAATGAAGCCTATCTCGGTGTACTCCACTGCTATTGAGCAAAATCTTATCACCTATTCTACGATGATACCAGATAAGGGAATCCTCATTCCCGATGGTGAGTCGGATGATCCCGAGGCTACAAAGGAATGGCCCAAAAACTACGGCGACAAGTGGGGCACCGGCGAATATCTCCCTGCCTGGTATGCAGTAAGAAAATCTTACAACACGATCGCTGTGCGTGTTGCAGAAATGCTGACTCCGCAGAGATGCTACAATCAGCTTACGCAGATGCTTGGCTTTACTACGCTGGAGCAGTCGGATATAGCATACTCACCAATTACGCTGGGTGCGCTTACAAAGGGCGTTCATATTGTGGAGCTTGCAGCTTCGTATCAGATATTCGGCAACGGCGGCATCTATTATGAGCCTATGCTTTACAGCAAGGTGGTAGACTCTAAGGGAAATATCATTCTTGAGCAGGATTTCTTTGGTACGCAGGCTATTTCCAGTGATACAGCATGGATAACCAACCGAATGATGAAAACAGTTGTCACCGATCCCTACGGAAGCGGTATCAATGCACAAATGGATAATGTTGAAGTGGTTGGTAAAACGGGTACGTCAAATGATGAGGCTAATCTGCTGTTTTCGGGCTGTACTCCTGATTATGTAGGTGTTGTTTGGATAGGATATGATGATAATAGACCTATCGGAAAGGGCGACGGTTGGAAGGCACTTGCTAAGATCTGGCACGATGTAATGATCGATATTCAGGACACCTCATCTGTATTGAAATTTACTCCCGACCCTGACTGTGTTGAGCGTAACTATTGCACTATTTCCGGTAAGCTTGCCACAAACAAGTGTAAGGACACCGAGGTGGGTTACTATCGTAGGAGCAATGTTCCTGATTACTGCGATGGTACTGCTGACCATAAGTTCTATACTACGGTCTATGATTTCCCGTCAGATGAGGAATCGTCTGACACTTCAGAAACATCTGAGGCAGCATAAATATCAAAGGCATCGAGCGTTCTCGATGCCTTTTGGTTTATTTTGTGAGTATCATTGGCTGTACTTGCTGCCCTGCGATAGCTGCCTCTATAGTCTCTGGCAGCTTAGTGAAATCTGCGATCATAGAGAATGGTTTTCCTATACAGTCATCTTGATAGGTTGGAACGAAGTAGAAGTTTTTATAATTGCGTAGTGTGCCGATATTTTTCGCAGCTCCTGACAGTGCATCATTGGTGGAAACTGCAATTACTACGGGACGCTGGTTTCTAAGGTGGCTCTTGACAGCCATGCATACAGGGGTATCTGTGATGCCGAGTGCAAGCTTTGCAAGGGTGTTACCTGTACATGGGGCAACTACCAGTACATCAAACATGCGGCGAGGGCCTATTGGTTCGGTAGTGGTGATGTCATGGAGCACAGTTTTGCCGGTGATCTCGTAAAGCTTTGCGGCATTTTCCTGCGCAGTGCCGAAGCGAGTGGTGGTGCTGTAAGCGTTGTAAGACATGATAGGAGTCAGATCGCAGCCGAGTTCTTGCAGCTCCTGCATCTGCTGAAACACTTTTTCAAATGTGCAGAATGAGCCACAAACGGCAATTCCGATCTTGAGCCCCGATAGTTTAAGTAGGTCGGTCATATAGTATCCGCAGCAGCGGATTACCTCCTTTCAGAAACAGAGGTGTATTACTAATTGTAATTGTTTGGTGCATTTGTCAATTTGTAATACAGCAGTATAAAGTGTGATATTATTTTATATCGTTGATCCTGTAAATGATAGCTTCAGCGATGGCTTCGCCGGCTGTTTTAGGTGAAATTTTTCCGGGCAGCCCTGGAGCAGCCAGATATTTAACACCTGCGGATGTGGCAACATCGGCTTCCGGAGTTGAGCGCCTTGTGGCAAGCTCCATGAATATTGCATTGGGCTTCATGCTACGGATGTCCTCTGCGTTAAACAGTGCAGAGGGTGCAGTGTTGATTATGATATCGCTTTTCTCGGCAGCTTCATGGATGTTGTTCAGACCAATAGAAGCAAAGCCATCAAGCTTGGCTTTTGTGCGCTGCTCTGCTTTGCGGGCGGCTATAGTAACACTTGCGCCTAGGCAGTCAAGCAGTTTAGCGGTGTAGTAGGCTATCCTTCCGTAGCCTGTTATGAGCACCTCGGCGGTGCTTAAGGAATACTCGGTATTATCGATAAGCATTGCAATAGCTGCTTCTGCAGTGAGTGCTGCATTTTTCAGCGTAAGTGACTCGTCTGAGAAGTAGTCGATAAGTGTCAGACCGTTGTCCTTGCATAATGCTTCAAGTCTCAGAGAGCTTCCGCCTGCAAATACAACAGCACCATCCGCTACATACTTAGGCAAGATGTCCAGTGGTATCTGACAGGGGGAGAGTGGTGCGTTCACACATATGCCATCACGGGAAAACGGTAGTGGCAACACGATAAAGCGGAATTTATCATTTGGCTCAGGGCTGTCATCAAGCCCGTAGGTGTTAACATGGTAGTTATTTCCGATATAGTCTGCTGCATATTTGATTCGGCTGTCGCCACCGATGAAGAGAAAACTGTTATCCATAATATGACCTCCGATAAAATATCCCTTGCAATATTTTATGAAGGTCAGCGAAATCAGTGATTAAAAACAAGTATATTTGTGTAATATATTTTCATAAATTACGTATTGTATAATATAATAATATGAAAACAGCGAGGCAACATACCTCGCTGTATATTTATTTGGTTAATCGTTCGCAGAGTCTTGCGAAATCTGCGAGGGTAAGCTCCTCTGCCCTTGCGGTGGGTTTTATTCCGCATTCTGTAAACATTTCGGAAAGCTGTGCTTTAGCAATACCGAATTCACCTGAGAGCGGGTTTATTATCTGCTTTCTGCGCTGCGAAAAAGCGGTGCGCACTATACGGAAGAAGGTCTTTTCATCGGTCACGTTCAGCCCGTTGTCCTGCTTGATATCTAGGCGGATAACTGCACTGTCAACGTTCGGAGAGGGCATGAAGCTGCCCCTGTTTACCTTGAAAAGAAGCTTAGGGTCACTGTAGTAAGATACTCCACATGAGAGTGCTCCGCAGTCTCTAGTGCCGGGCTTTGCACAGATACGGTCGGCGGCCTCTTTCTGCACCATGACTGTGAGAGCAGATACGGGAAGTCGCTCTTCAAGCACCCGCATGATAACAGGCGAGGTGATGTAGTACGGGAGATTGGCACATACTACAGTTTCCTGCCCGTGGAACTTTTCCTCAAGCAAGGCTTTAAGGTCGGTTTCCATCACGTCTGCAAAGACCACTTCTACATTGTCGTATTCAGCCAGAGTTTCCTCAAGTATAGGACGGAGTCCCTCGTCAATTTCTATCGCCACGACCTTGTCGCATCGTTTGGCAAGTTCCTGCGTGAGAACTCCTACTCCTGTGCCTATTTCAAGGGCGCATACTCCGCTTTTGCATCCACCCTCTTCTGCAATGCGTGGGCATACTGATGGGTTTATAAGAAAGTTTTGTCCAAGTGATTTTGTGAAGGAAAATCCGTGACGCTCAAAAAGATCCTTGATAACACCGATATTGGTAAGCTGCATCAGTAACCCTCGCTGCCGTTTAGGCTCTCGTCGTTTTCTACCCAGTCGTTTACAAGCATCTCTCTGCATTCGTCTACGCCAGAGCGGATAATGACCCTTTCTATGCCCGCATTGATGATCTGCCTTTTACACATTGAGCAGGGTTCAACATCACCGTACATTTCTCCTGTTTTTGCGTCAAGACAGGCAAGATAAAGAGCTGAACCTATCATTCTTGTGCGTGGTGCACTGATTATGCAGTTAGCTTCAGCATGGACAGAGCGGCATAGCTCGTATCTCTGACCCTTGGGAATGTTTAGCTTTTCACGCATACAGCTGCCGATGTCGGAGCAGTTTTTGCGTCCTCTCGGTGCGCCGTTGTAGCCGGTGGCGATTATCTCATCGTTCTGTACAATTATAGCACCAAAGTTGCGGCGCAGACAAGTGCCACGCTCCGCAACGGTCTGGGCGATGTCAAGATAGTAGTTGAGCTTATCACGTCGTGCCATAGCTGCCGCCTTTCTGTCGTATTACTTACGTCTTTTACTCATTGCCTTTGTGATGAATCCCTTGTTTTGAACAGGCTTGGGAACTAAGGGAACACTGCGAGACTTTTTGGGAGCTGAAGCAGCGGGTGCAACAGGTCTGCCCTCTGCGATCGCTTTCATGAATGCTTCGGCGATCTTTGCCTGTGCGGGTAACAGATTGGTCTCGCTGCAGTATTTTTTTACCTGAGTGAAACATTCGTTGGCTGCTGCACTGTTTCCGAGGTTTGCATACAGCTCGCCAAGTACGCAGCGGATCTCTGTAGCTTCTCCCTCGTTATTTGCGGCTACAGCTTCATCGATACGCTCGTTGAGCAGTGTGATAGCCTTTTCATAGTTGCCCCTGTCTATATATCCGAGGGCAGCATTAAACTTAACGTCGTTTTTTAACATAGTAGTATGTCCTTTCAAAAAATATATTTACTATATTGTAGCATAAAGTAGCATATTTGTCAAAAGTTTTTTGCTTTTTTCTATTATTGTCAGAGTGATATTTTAAAATACTATAAAAAAACAAAATGTACGGTGGATAATCGACAGAGTTCTGATAGCTGTAAATGGTAATATATGGATATTAAATGCTATCTAGGGGAATATGGACGGCGAAAAGAAGGGAAGTATATTATCATGTCGGAAAAAGTTATCGGAATTAGGCGTAGCTCATTGCGTTCAAGGGCTGAGGGTTTTTGTAAGGATTCGCTTGTGTGGGGAGCGGCAGGACTTTTGCTGGAGCTTTCGTCATCTCAACTGAGTGCTGCACCTACGGCAGCGGCATTGGCTGCGGGTCTGTCGGGTGGCAGATGTATGAGCGTCGTTGCAGGCGGAATTCTGGGAGCATTGCTGCACGGTGTTCCTGATGGGCTTATTGGGATAGCGGCACTTGTCATCATACTGGCGGCACGACTGTTACCGAATGTCCGCAATGTCAAAGCATGTTGTGCTATTCGCACCGTGGCGACAGTGTTTGCGGTGTTTTTTTCAAGGTGTGCAGAGGTGCATGAGCCTTCGGAGTTGGTGCTCACCTTTGTGGCTGCGCTGACAAGCGGGGCTTTTACGCTGTGCGTATGCTATCTGTCGGAGGTGACAGAGCTCAAGGGGTTTGAGATAAGCGACCATGCGGATTGTGCAACGGCAGCTGCGGTGGTGTGGCTGAGCTTTATGGCACTGGGTGAGCTTAGCTACTCATTTGCGAATGTTGGCAGGCTTATTGCAGCGTTTGTTATGCTGGCGGCAGTGGCAAGGTTTGGTTTTACATACGGTGTGGCGTTCAGCCTGGCGGCGGTTTCGGGTATTGTATGCGTTGATAGCGAGGCAGGCATGGGAGCGGCGGTGATGGCAGTGGCAATGCTGCTGAGCAGCTTGCTGTCACGTTATGGAAAGCTTACAAGGGCGATAGGATTCGTATTCTTCGGCACACTTGGGATATTGGTGGCAGGGATAGAGGCAGGCTCGTGGCGCATATTTGTAGAGCTAATAACAGCAGCCGCATTGTTTGCGATTTTACCTGTTGAGCGTGCGGGTGCGAGTGAATCGCAATTTACCGATAACACGGTGTCAATGCTTATGAGGGAGCGTTTATTTTTTGCGGCTGATGCCCTTGCGGGTGTTAGCAGGGGACTTAATGCGGCGGCTGATACCCTCGACAGAAAATACTGTATGTCCCTTGAGCAGGTGGCTGATGCAGCGGCTGACAGGGCTTGCAAAACCTGCCCCAATAACATGAAATGCTGGGGTGAGTGCTATGACCTGTTTCATGCAGAATTCGGTCGGCTGGTGCAGTTGAAACGCAGTGGCAAGGAGATATCTGAGCTTACTGTATCGCCTGCAGCATCTGAGATATGCTGCAATAAGGGTGGTATCATAAGGGCAATACAATATTCGTACGGGCGGTATGTGGCAGCTACGGGAGACGACCGCAAGATACGGGAGATGCGCAAGATCTATACAGAGCAGCTGACTTCTATGCAGGATATCCTGCGTGATATGGGTTACACTGCCTCACACACCACGTCAGGAAATCGTGGCGCAGAGCGCAGAGCCGAGCAGGTGCTGGTGCAGTGCGGTCTGAAGTCGCCCAAAGCGTATGTCAGTTTTGATAAAAAGGGCAGGATGCATATGGAGGCTTACTGCATGGGGCAGGTAAAAACTGAGACCTCCTATCTTGGTGAGCTGCTGATATCAGCTCTTGGGCGAGAGTTGGAGCTTCCTGAGATACATTGTTCAGGTGATACGATCCGTGTTACAGCGGTGGAGCGGTCACGATTGTGTGCGGAGATAGGTGCATATCAGCTGAGCAAGGGCAGCAATAGCTGCTGTGGAGACTATTTTGAAAGTTTTCTCGGAGCAGATGGCGCTTTTTATGTTGTGCTGTCTGATGGAATGGGCAGTGGAAGTAGGGCAAGGATTGATTCTACACTTGCGTGCACTATGCTGACAAAGCTTATAAAAAGTGGAATTCCGTTAACGGCGGCTCTGGAAACTGTCAACACCTCGATGCGAGTCAAGTCTGCCGATGAAAGCTATGCTACACTTGATATTTGCCGTATCGATCTCAATTCGGGCGAGGGTGTGTTGTATAAAGCAGGGGCGGCTACTACGTATATCAAGCAGGCAGATAAGCTTGTCAGAGCGGCACTGGCTTCGGCACCTGTAGGTGTGGGAGGGCGGCTTAATGTGCCTGTACAACGTTTTCGTGTGGATAATGGCGACGTGATAATTATGACTACTGATGGTGTATCGGTAGATGAAGGTTGGCTCTCTCGTGAGCTTTCTACTGCAGATAGTCCCAAGCTTCTCTCGGAGCGTATTGCACGCAGTGCCCGTACCGCTGAAAATGGCAGAGATGACGATATCAGTGTTATCGCAGTGGCGGTGAGTAGGTGATTACAAAATGTAATATTACTTGTGATTATACAAATATAACCTCCGCAAATAGTTGCGGAGGTTACGTTTTTATTGTTCAAAACTGATAGTTGCCCTTATACAGATACCGTTATAGAAATTGAAGGCTCCTGGCATTAATTCGAAGGCGGTATCGGGATTTTCAGCCATAAATTGTGCAAGTGAAATACTGCCCTCGTGTTGGTTGGCTATAAATGCGTCAAGCTCTTCAGTGGTCATTCCGTAGTGAAAGTCATCATAGAACGTTATGAGATCGGTTTCTATAGTGTCCTTGTATACAAATCCATTATCGTCATCGTGCGGTGTCAGCACTCCGTCAATGATGCGCAGTATATCGTCTGGACTGAGCACTCTGCGGTAGAGGTAGTCGTGCTGCGTATCCTCTAGAAAGTAAAACTCCTGTCCAAGTTCACGTTCATATCCATCACGGATATTGAATATTACTTGATCACATTCCTTGAGCGTGTTGTAGAATTTGTATGGCAGCATCAGTTTCATCGGCTTGCCTACCTCTGCATCAACATCCTCGATCATATCATAGTATATCTTTTGGGGAGTAGCGTATACGACTATAAAGTCACTGATGTCGTTTATTGGGCGGTAGATTGGTACCTCACACTCAGGAATTGGATCAGATCCTATTGCTATAGGGGCATCATCAGGAAGAATAGCACTACCGTCGTTTTTAATAAGCCTCTCCAAAAAATCAAGGTTAAGTGCGCCACTATGGATATTATAAACGGTGTTGTTGTATCGCAACATATTTTCACTTTCGCAAAAGTCAATAACATTGGTAATACACCCATCCTTGCTGCTGAAAATGAAGGTGTGATATATCGATGGCAGCTCAGCATGGTCTGACTTTGTTACATACATAGTATGAAACTGAGCGTTTAACAGGCTACAATCAGCGTAGCTTTCTACAATTATCTCTTTGTTTGAAGATGATAGTATCTTCAGCTGAGACATATTGAAAGGCTCCTGCATGAGGTCGAACATTATTACGGGCTTTGCTACGGGTGCTGCTATGACCTCTGCACCGTTGGTATCAATTAGCTTTTGCAGGTGTTCAATATCTAACGCACCATCGGGGATGGTATATGTTTTACCGCCGTAGCTTATCCAGCTTTCGTTAAGTGGCAGACCGATGGTGTTGTAAACACCGTTTCCGTCATCTAGGATGAGGGAGTATGCAAGTACAGAGGGCTCTGTATATTCCATTTCAGTAACACTTATGGAAAACAGCTGGTCAAGTATGTAGTTAATATCTTCAGCGGATTTGGGTATTATTGTATTTTCTGCACCATTGCCGTCGGTGGAGTGCACTGATATTGTAACATTACACATCCAGTCGCCATCCTGTAGGAGACTAATAAGTGACACGTTGGGTGCGTCGGGTAATTCCTCAGGTATTTCAACGGAGGGAGCAGTGACAGTGGTCGTTATAGAAGTTTCGGCTGGTATGTCGGGTTCCTCGGTAGCGATAGTTGTATATATTGGTGCGGCGGGTGTTTCGGTAGTAGCAGTCGTAGGAACAGTGGTGGTTGTAGAGGGAGGCGAGCTATCTTCGGGGACAGCAGTGGTCATCTCAGTTGCAATTGTAGTAATGGTTGTGGTAACAGTAGAAGTGGAAGGCACAGAGGTGCTTTCAGTCGTGCTTGTGGGAGTGTTGACGGAAGTGTAGTCACTGGCACAGGCAGTGGCACTCAGTACAAGTGCTGCAGTTAACAATGCCGTGGCAAGGCGGTGATAGTTTTTCATTATATCATTCCTTTCAGAAATAATCCATCTACTTTTAAATACCTGTTAAATGTCAAAAAGGTTGCACAATAGTACTGATAATTGTAAAAATCAGCCCTCAAAAAGAGAGCTGATTTGCTATTACTGATTTGTAGGAAGCTGATATTTGTTTTTGAACACGTTAACTTCGTTCTTAAATTCAGACTTATTAGCCTGTTTCAGCTCGTTCATATATTCGTGGGTATCGAGGCTGTTCTCTCTTACCTGGATCATGCATACTGCGATGTTGGAGCAGTGGTCGGAAACACGCTCAAAGTTCGTCAGCAGATCGGAGAGGATAAATCCAAGCTCAATGGTACATTTGCCTTCACGCAGACGCTCGATGTGGCGTGCTTTAAGGTCGGAGCGCAGCCCGTCGATAACATCTTCAAGAGGTTCAACTTCTTTTGCGAGTGCGATATTAGAGGTGGTAAATGCCTCCATGGTCATCTCGAGTATCTCCTCGACAGCTGCTTTGATAACTGCTATTTCAGCGGCAGCCTCGGGTGAGAACTTGATCTTTTTCTGGTGCATCTCTTCTGCAGCTTCAACGATGTTGACAGCGTGGTCAGAGATACGCTCAAGATCGCCGATGGTGTGCAGCAGTTTGGATACCAGCTTGCTATCGTGCTCGTTGAGATCCTTCTGGCTTATTTTCAGCAGGTAAGATCCTATCTTATCCTCATAAATATCGATGGTGTTTTCGTTTTCAATTATCTCAGTAGATTTCTTAGGGTCGTAGCTGCTGAGAAGTTCCAGCGAGTCGTCGATCGTCTTTCTTGTCAGCTTAGCCATTTTGTAAGCAACATTACGGCACTGTTCGATTGCGACACCTGGGGTCTTGAGAAGACGCTCATCAAGCATAGGCATCTGCTCAATCTCTTCCTCGGGGTTGTCACGAACTATAAGACATGCAAGCTTCTCTATCTGCTTTGTGAAAGGCAGGAAAAGCAGTGTAGCGAGTATATTAAATGTAGTGTGGATTATCGGGATACTTGTGCCGACAAGTGTTTCATCAAGGAATGCAAAGTTAATGAATGCATCCAGGAGATAGAACAGTGACAGGAAGATGACAGTTCCCATTACATTAAACAGCAGATGCACTACAGCAACACGTTTTGCACTTTTATTAGCTCCGATAGAGGATATAAGAGCGGTAACGCAGGTACCGATATTCTGACCCAGCAGAATAGGCAGTGCAGTTGCATGTGTAATTGAGCCTGTTGAGGACGCAAGCGCCTGAAGGATACCCACTGCGGCAGAGGAGGATTGGATAACAGCTGTCATAACCGCACCTACGATGACACCGAGTATCGGATTGGAGAACATTACCATCAGGTTAGTGAATTCAGGAACCTCTTTCAGACCTGAAACAGCATCAGACATCGTCTCCATACCAAACATAAGAACAGCAAAACCTAACAATATAGTTGCTATATTATGCTTTTTGTCGGACTTTGAGAACATCATCAATCCTATGCCGATTATTGCGAGGATAGGAGTAAAGGATGTGGGCTTAAGCAACTGTACAAAGATATTATCTCCTTCGAGCGATGTCAGCGACAGCAGCCATGATGTCATAGTTGTTCCGATGTTTGCGCCCATGATGACACCTATGACCTGAGAAAGCTTCATAATACCTGAGTTTACAAAGCCTACCAGCATAACAGTGGTTGCAGAGGAGGACTGGATAACAGCAGTAACGCCTGCGCCCAGCAGCACTCCCTTGATGGGGTTTGAGGTCATTTTTTCAAGCAGCTTTTCAAGCTTTCCGCCTGCAAGCTTTTCCAGTGCGGCACTCAGCGTGTTCATACCGAAAAGAAACAACGCCAGACCGCCGATGAGCGATAACACATCAAAAAGGTCCATAATTCTCTCCCATATATTTTGCTTTTGTTCCTTGCGATCTCATTCGCAATCACACTTATTATACAAGATATTTCGGGAAAAGTATAGGGGGTTTTACAAAATTCTCATAATATTTTCATAAACTTTATTTTTGGGGAGTAATTATTGTGAAAAAAGTTGATATAGTGTAAAATCCATGTAAAATTGTCGCAAATGAATGTAAAAGCTATGTAAAAGGGCAGTGTAGTATTGCTGCCCTTTGTATCTTATTCGGCACTGATAACAGACATAGGATCTATCCATGTTCCGTTCTGCTTTACAGCAAGGTGGAGGTGTGGTTCCTGTACGATCTCGGACTGGCAGGTGTCTGAGGTTTTTCCGATGATCTCGCCCTCCTTGAGAGACTGTCCCACCTTAACGTTGAGCTCTTTGGCAAGGCCACAGTAGTGTACTTCAAGACCGTTGGTCTGCATGGTGATAACACAAACACCGAGCAGAGGATCCTCCTTGATCTCCTGAACTACGCACTCAGACATGCTTTTTACATCGGTATCGTATGGACAGAGGATGTCGCATCCATCGTGGGTCTTCCACACACCAAGGGTCTCGGATTTTACAAGCTCGCCGTTGCTGAAGGGGTGAGATACCTCGCCTTCAACGGGCATGATGTTGCGTGCAGTGGATACAACAGGCTTGTTTACTTCTTCGACTGTATCTTCGGAGACAACAACGGGCTCGGATGGTTCTTCCTCGGGTTTGGAGTCGCCTTCAAGAGGAATGTTTTCCTGAGGCTTGTTTGCGGGGGCATCGTTTTTTGATGGAGCGGGGGTGGTGAATACCCATGTGTTCTGTGATGTGTTGTTGTCATTGTCGGAGGTTGGGATAAGACGGTCAACGGTCTGGTTGTATGCCGCTAAAGATGCGACACCGATAGCCATAATGCCGATCACCGCAGCAGAGATGAAGCCGATCTTGTTAGCTTTGTTTTTGTCTTTTCTCATTGTACTGTTCCTTTCATGATCGTGGTCGTGTAGTGGGGAGCGTCTATACGTTCCCTAATCCATGTAGGATCGTGACAATATTTTTGCCGAAAAAAACCTGTTATATTCACACAAATATGGGAAGGGTATAAAAATTTCTTAAAATACTCTGAAAAAATTGACTTAACGCTGACGATGTGATAAAATTATAATATATATAAATGAAATGGAGGCGGTGCGATGCGCAGTTTTTTTCATGCCGATACAGAGCGGTTTTCAAAGCAACTGAGGGCTATGACTATCACTGTGCTGATGCCGCTTGCGGCTATATGTGTGTTCTGCGTGGTCAACATTATCTTAAATCTTCGTGAGGGATTTGACAGTGGTCTTATCTTGCTGCTTTTCCTTATAATAATAGGGTGCGTTTTTGTTGGTATGGTTTTTGAGTTCTCGGCGGTGTATATTATCGACCAACTCAGGAATCGTCATAGCCGTTATACATATTTTGACATAGTGCCATCGGGTCTGGTATATAGTTTGTATGCTGGTGAGCATTATGTGTGGGGCGACAGGGTAATATACCGCAGGCTGTATTATGTTCCCTTTTCGGAGATAACAGCGATAGAGCGTGATAAAAGAAAAACTCCGTTGTCGCTTACAATAAAGGGCAATGTAAGAGAATATCTGTTGCACTCTGATGCGCTGGGTTACCACATCACTGAGGAGGGCGAGCTAACCTTTGATAACTGGGAGCTGGATCAGCGTGGATTTAACCAGCTTACGCAGGTGGAGGTGCGCAGGGTATTCGGTAGAACTAAGCGGTTGGAGCAGGCTATAAATCACTATATAGAGGAGTATAGAAATACACCTCCTAAAAAGGCATTCAATATTGCAGAGCATATTGCGGTAAAAAAGCATCACAGACCCAAGACATCAAACCCGTTGCTGGAAAGTCCAAGCTTCGACAGAAAATGGTGAAAAGGAGTAAATATAAATGAGCAGAAATTTTTACGACAACAGAGAGCTTTCATGGCTCAAATTCAACGAACGTGTGCTTGAAGAATCCATGGATAGCGCAACCCCCTTGTTTGAGCGTCTGCGATTTGTACAGATTTTTTGTTCAAACCTTGACGAGTTTTTCATGATAAGAGTGGGAAGTCTCCATGATAAAATGATGTTCGATCGCAAAGACAGAGAGAACAAGACAAATATGACTGCAAAGGAGCAGCTTTCCGAGATAGCAAAGCGTGTACGGAAGCTGTTGCCTGTTAAGGATAATGCCTATGCGGATATAATGGGAGGTATGATGTCCTACGGGATACAGCATATCAATACCGCTGATCTTACTGCTGAGGAGGATGCATATCTCAAGGCGTACTTTGCAAGAGAAATACAGCCGTTGCTTTTTACAGGAGTTGTGGATAAAAAGCACCCCGTTCCTTTCCTTAAAAGTGGAGAGGTATATGTTGGTGTTACACTTCGAAAAAAGGATGAAGCGGCAGGCAAGATAACCTTTGGTATTCTGCCTGCGTCGGAGAATTTTCCTCGCATTATATGGTTGCCTGGTACAGGTAAATTCATTCTCTGTGAGGAGCTTATCAGCCGCTTTGCCGAGATGGTATTCAAAAATTTTGAGATAATCAGCCGCTGTATCTTCAGAGTAACGAGAAATGCAGATATTGCCATGGATGAAGGTCTATATGACCATGATGTGGATTTTCGTGACATCATGAGTGAGCTTGTGAAAAAACGCAAGAAGCTGCAGCCCGTCCGTCTTGAATTTCAGGGCAGCCCCTCTCCTGAGATCGTTGCGATAATCAGCAAAACGCTGAAGATCAAGGATAACTTTGTGTTTGTGCAGAAAGCACCGCTGACCATGAATTTTATGGCTTCCATAGAGAGGCGGCTTGAAAAGCAGGCGGAACTGTTTTTTGCGCCTCTTGCTCCGCAGAGATCGCCAATGGTGCGTATGGATAAACCCCTTATAGATCAGATACAGCAGCGTGATATCATGCTGAGCTATCCTTATGAAAATATCAGTCACTTTATAAGACTTCTTGATGAGGCTGCGGAAAATCCCAAGGTAATGTCAATAAAAATAACCCTCTACCGTGTGGCGAGGGATAGCAAGATAATCAATGCGCTCATCCGTGCAGCTGAAAACGGCAAGGATGTGCTTGCACTGGTGGAGCTGCGTGCACGTTTCGATGAGGAGAACAATATCGGCTGGTCGAAGCAGCTGGAGGATGCAGGTGTTACAGTCATATACGGCTTGGAGGAGCTCAAGGTACACTCCAAGCTGCTTCTTATCACGCTGCGCAGCGGCAATGATGTAAGCTATATAACTCAGGTGGGTACAGGAAACTACAATGAGCGCACATCGAAGCTGTATACTGACCTCACGTTGATGACCGCAGATAGGGATTTTGGTTCTGATGCGTCGGTTGTGTTCAATGCGTTGGCAGTCGGCAACACTGTTGAAAGCACAAATAAGCTGCTGGTGGCTCCTAAGGGGTTGAAGAGCCGTATCGTAGAGCTTATCGACAATGAGATAACATACGGGGCTGATGGGTATATCGGTATCAAGATGAATTCGCTTACCGATAAGGATATCATCGAAAAACTGGTAGAGGCAAGCCATGCAGGCGTGAAGGTGGATCTAGTCGTGCGTGGAATATGCTGCCTTATTGCAGGTGTAGAGGGCGCAACGGAGAATATCCGTGTCATCTCCATTGTAGGAAGATTTCTTGAGCATAGCCGCATATACATATTCGGAAAGAAGCAGCGTCGCAGGATATACATATCCAGTGCCGATTTCATGACACGAAACACCGAGCGCCGTGTGGAGGTCGCTGCACCTATACTTGATCCTGCGCTTGCTGACAGGACGGCTGAGATGTTTGATACTATGCTACGTGATAATGTAAAGGCTAGAGAGCAAGGCTCTGACGGAAAATATCGTCATGTGAAGCGTGCAGAGGGTACAGCGGCATTGAATTCGCAGCTGTATTTCTATGAGCAGGCTTATAAGGCTGCAGAAACCTCTGATGTTTCAGGTATATCCATCGAAAAGCCAACTACGCATAAGGTGAAAATAAGACGTATTAAGAGATGATCATCACTGCCGTTTATATGATTTGACAAACAAACGGAATTGTTGTATACTTATATTGAAAATGTGGCAAAAAATGTGTCAATAACCCGAAAGGAGGATATGCTATGAGGACTGAAAAGGAAAAACTGGCGATCGCTTCGATGATTTGCGGTATACTTGGTATCGTAGGAGGAAGTATCCCTTATGTGGGTGAGTTTACCCTTATTCTCAGCGTGCTTGGCATTGTTTTTGGCTGCATGACAAAGAACCATGTGACTGGAGATCATCACACGATGGCATTGGCGGGACTTATCACTGGAATTATAGGTATTGCACTTACAATACTTGTGTTTGTGCTGTTTTTTGTTATTTTCGGTGGAATGTTTGCGCTGATTGGCGGTGCTATCGCTGCAGAGGAAATGGCTTATGCCACAGCTATGCTTATTTGACGACTAATGTCTTATTATGATAAAAAATATTGACAAAACTCGTCAAAGGTGTTATAATGCAAATAATGGCTAAACCCATTCTCAGCTGCACACGCTGCTGAAGGATACATAATATTTATGGAGGTATTGGAATTATGAGAACTAGAGAAGAAAATATGGCGATAGCTGCACTTGTATGTGCTATCTGTGGTATCGTACTCTGCTGCGGTCCTGCTAGTATAGTTGCTATCATACTTGGTGCAATGGTAGTCAAGAAGGTTATGGGTGGCTACAAGACAATGGCGATGGTAGGTCTTATCGGCGGTATTGCTGCTGTTGTAGTAAACATTCTTTCTTATGCATTGTGGCTCATTCCTCTTTTCGTGGGTATGATGGAGAATATGTAATTTATATCGCATAACGATACCTCCCGCCGAAAGGCGGGAGGTATTTTTGTGTATATTAAAATCCAAATATCTGTCTAACGATACAGTATATCGTTAATAGTGCTCCCATCGTGATGGGCAGCCATTTGAACCACTTTCCGAATTTGTGTGAAAAAACGGGATAATAGAACAATGTTATCAAAAATGGGACACCTAGAGGAAACAATGCATTATAGCGAAACGCCGCCTCAAAGTCAAGTCTGAGGGCTGCGAGATGGGCACGGGTCATCCCGCAGAGAGGACACATAAGACCAGTCAGGCGGTTAAGCGTACAGGTAGAGCCTAAAGCATAATTCAGAAACAAATAATATAGTACCACTGCCGGGACTGCAATAATGTGTATCAAGATAAAAAGCTGTTTGTCGGTCAGCTTGTCAAGGTCAAGTTTTCGCATTTTATCACCTCGCAGAATATTGTAGCATATTGACGCTAGGATTGCAAGTATCTCTTTATTGACAAGACGGGGATTTTTTGCTATAATTCCATATAGCATTGATTGCAATATTAACTTAAGGAGATATTTATCATGGTAGTAATCGAAATGGAAAACGGCGGAAAGATCAAGCTTGAGCTTGATGAAAACACTGCGCCTATCACTGTTGCAAACTTTACAAAGCTGGTTGGTGAGGGCTTTTATGACGGCCTTATCTTCCATCGTGTTATCAGTGGTTTTATGATCCAGGGCGGCGATCCTACAGGCACAGGCATGGGCGGTGCAAGTGAAAAGATCAAGGGCGAGTTTCTTATGAACGGCGTTATGAACAACCTCAGCCACAAGAGAGGCGTTATCTCTATGGCGAGAGCACAGCATCCCGATTCAGCTAGCAGCCAGTTCTTTATCGTGCATCAGGATTCCACATTCCTTGATGGGCAGTATGCTGCATTTGGCAAGGTAGTAGAGGGCATGGAGGTAGTTGACGAGATCGCATCGGTTGATACCAACCCTGCTGACCGTCCTCTCACTGAGATGAAGATGAAGAAGGTATATATTGAGGAATAATTCCTCGGATATGTAAATAAAAGCGTGCAAAGGCGACAACCGTTGCTTTTTGTGCGCTTTTTGTGCATTGTTACCAATTTTCCTGCGGTATTTTCGGATGAGTGTGTAAGTTATTTTGTTATTTGTACGCAACTCTATTGACAAAAGCGATAAATTATAGTATCATTAAATAAGATATATGGTGGAACTATGCCCTTTTCAAAACAGGGCTTCCATACGAATAGATTTAAGAGGTACAAGATGCGTTTTGGCAGTGTTGCATTTTTTAAGGTGCTGATAAAAACAGTGCTGGCTATCGTGTTTTTTGTCCCGCTTGTGCTATGTATTGTTTTCGGTGTCCTTTGGGGCATCAACAATGCAAAGCTGGAGGAGCAGACAGCAAAGCTTGAGCAGCTGGAATACGATAATCAGAAGCTGACCTATATTACTGAGATGTTGAGCGGTAACAATATCGCTACGGTAGAGGGATTTTATGACCTTTACGCTATGAGCGGCCTTCCGGTGGATGAGTTGGTGGCTTATATTAATGAGAAAAATGGTGGACAAGCACAGCAGCCCTCCGGTGGAAACAATGAGGATACAAGCAGCGAGCCTAGTGATTCTACCGCACCTGCTACATCTGATGGTACGGTGGATGAACTGATTCCTAGCGAGCAGGAGCAGACTACCGCTTCTTCCACTGAAAATACAACGAGTGAGCCTGAGGATGTGCCTGTTATAGCACCTACAAGCCCTTATGCGTCACTGTATACTGATATGATGGTGACAGCGCCCGATAAATATGTTCGTGAGGAGGGCGTGGTATATCTCACCTTTGACGACGGCCCTTCTGAGAACACTTATTCCGTGTTGCATTACATGGAAAAGTATGATCTTAAATGCACGTTTTTCGTTGTACCACGCCGAACCGAGGAATGTTATGAGATGATGCGTGCCATCGTCAATGGCGGTCACTCTATCGGTGTTCACAGCACTACGCATGAGTATACGGAGATATACGCTTCTGTTGATGCATTCCTTGCGGATTTCAACGAGGCTTGGAATATGATCTATGAGGCAACGGGGGTCAAGACGGAGATATATCGTTTCCCAGGAGGCAGCAAGAATGATTTCAACGGGGATACCCGTGATGCTATCGTCGAGGAAATGACCCGCAGAGGCTTCCGTCACTACGACTGGAATGTCGAGAGCAATGATGTTAACGGCGCAACCTGGACAGAGATGTATAATTCCATCCCTGCGGATATCGCAAATACCAGCCGTGCTATTGTGCTGATGCATGATTCTGCCCCCCGTGAAAACACCGTGTATGTTCTTGAGGATGTCATCAAGGTGCTCCTCAATGAAGGATATAAGTTTGATAAAATACATAATGATACGCAGCCGATTCAGTTTATCGGGCCGTTTGCGTAAGATAACAGAAAGGATAAAAGCCAATGAGCATTAAGGATAATTTTTCGCAGGCGGTAAAAGAGCTGTGGAAGAAGGATGGCTTTGATGAAAATCCCGATCAAGGTACACCTGTTGCAGGTGGTCCGTCTGAGCTTTCTCAGTATTTAAATGACTCGGCAGATGCTTCTGCCCAGTCTCTCGGAGAGGTAAACGAGGCAGGGGTAGCTCTTGAGACTCCCTACTATCGTGATCCTGTAACAAATCAGCCTATCAACCCTAACGTATCTCAGCAGACAGCTGCTACAGCGGCTCAGCCCACTGCTGCGGCTCAGCCTGCATCAGTGCAGCAGGCGGCTCCGATGCAGCAGCCTCATCAGGCAGCAGCTCCCCAGCAGAACTATGGTGCCCAGCAGGGATATGGTTCTCAGCAAGGATATGCGGCTCAGCAGCAGAATTACGGTGCGCAGCAGGGATATAATCCTCAGGCTAGTGCAGCAGCTCCTGTGCAGCAGGGCGGCTTTGGCGGAGGATATGCTCCGCAGGGAAATAATTATGGTAGCGGCTATGTTCCCCCTGCAGCAGGCGGCGGCAACTCAATGCAGACTCCCAGTGATACAGATGAGATAACTGTTATCTCGAAAAATACCATCATCGACGGAAATGTTCGCTCTCTTGCGAATATGCAGGTAGACGGAAATGTAAAGGGCAATGTGCAGACCACACGCAACATTGAGATGAGTGGTAAGGTGGTAGGCGACATCACCTGCAACAATGCGAATATGAACTCTGCTGCTATGCAGGGCAATGTTACCCTCAAGGGAAAGGTTCGCATGGACAGAGATACTATCCTTATCGGTGATCTTACCTCCCAGTATGCGGATATTAATGGCAGAGTAAGAGGAAAGTTGGAGATAGGTGGTAAGGCAGAACTGAAGCGTGATGCTATCATCTTTGGTGATATAAATGCCTCCACTATCGCTGTCACCGATGGCGCGATAATTCAGGGTTATGTTAATACTACATACCTCTCCAAGGACGACAGCCGCAATGTATTCCCTGAAAAGATCGCTTTTGATGCGACTAAGGATAACGGCGGTAACGGCGGAAATAATAACGGTTAAGCGTTCCCTATTGAAAGGCATTTCACATGAGCAAAAGAAAAGATCAAAGTCAGACTATTTCCCTTGTGGCAACTATATTTGTGGCACTTGCTGCCATAGCACTTGCGGTTGTTGCCATTATAACTGTTAATCAGAAGGATAAGCCCCAGCAGACACCGCAGGATTCCACCCCCAGTGTATCTGATACCTTTACTCCTACAGCGGAGTTCATTGAGGAGTGCACTTACGCTGCGCACGACCTTGTTCAGGAGAGCTATCGCATCATCCGTCTGTTCGTGCTGGAGGGGCTTGCACACTACGATGAGCCTTACGGAAATCTTCCCGAGGATGGATTGTACACTGTAAACAGTACCGAGTATACCTCTCTCGCACAGATAGAGGAACTCGTTAACTCTGTTTACACTAAGTCTGAGTCTCAGAGGATACTCAACAACATCGATGGCAACGGCATGGCTGTATATCAGAACCGTGAGGTACTGGTGGAGGTAGAGCCTGAACTCCCTGAGGGCACAGCTGAAGCTGCGACAGAGGAGAGCGGAGTTCAGTATACAACTGAAAATGTACTCGGTATTGATGCGGATTTCGTTCCGGATGCTGACTACAGCAAGGATTGGAGCAGCTGCGTTATTGCGGTTCTGCCGAAATCTGAGAACGAGTGCGAGCTTACAGTATATCTTGATGGCCTTAATGCGGAAACTGCAACAGAGGCCGATGCTGAGTCGGTACTCAACATTGCGATGATCAAGACAGACGGTGAATGGAAGCTTGCCAATTTCGTGTATTGATAAATGAGCAAGAAAAATAATCCTTTGGCTGTATATGCTACGGTGAGCCAGCTTGCGTTTTCTATAATCATGCCACTGTTGGTGTTTCTGGTAGGTGGTAATTATGCGATAAAGCATTTCGGCTGGGACAGTCGTCTTATGCTTCTTTTCGTTATACTTGGCATTGTTTTTATGATATGCGGTGCGGTGAGCTATATCGGACAGCTTATAAAGATGTATGCTAAAGAGGACGATAAGTCGAAATATTATCGTGCGTACAGCAATTCAAGGGATAATGATTATTACGATGAGTATAAAAATTCTCACAAATAACAATATGTCTAACAAAAAGCAAGAGCCTATTGTTCAGGAAATGCGCTCACTGCTACCGTATTATCTTGCGGTGGCAGGTGTGTATTTTGCGGTCATTCTGGTGCTGTTTTTTGCGCTAGAGTTTGATTATACGCTGATATTAGGCGCAATCTGGGGCAATATAGTATGTATTGCCAACTTCTATCTTCTTGGAAAAACGGCTCAGATAGCCGTTCGAAAAAGTCCGAAGGCGGCTCAGACTTATATGAACACAATGTATTGTCTGCGCTATCTTGGCATTTTTGCAACTATGACTACTGCTGCATTGCTGCCGTTTTTCGACTTGATAGCAGCGGTGGTGCCGCTTATCTTCCCGAAGATAGTAATTACGATCAGGGCTATTAGGGAAAAGGAGTGATTTTCCCATAATGCGGAGTCGGCAGTGCGGGTCAGTCCGGTACAGCGGCTCTATCACAGTAAAGGAGGACTGATTTTATGCCAACGGCATTGCTGATGGCGGAAGCTTCGGCGACAGAGGCCGTAACGGAAGCGGCAGCAGAAGCAACTACGGGCATATCTGTAAATGGACCGCTTGTTGTGGCAAGCTGGGAAATGTTCGGTATGACGTGGAATCTTACTGAATCTGTAATAGTTCAGTGGATGGTAATGCTTTTGCTGACGGTCGTCATTCTTATCATCACGCATAAGATGGAGGTCGTTCCCAAAACCAAACGGCAGGCGCTTGCTGAGATGCTGGTGACATTCGTGCAGGGCACAGTTAAGGACAGTATGGGTGATAAGTATAAGAACTATATCCCCTATATCGGTTCACTGCTTTGTTTCGTCGTCATCTGTAACTTGACTAGCCTTATTGGTCTCAGAAACCCGACAGCAGATATTTCCGTTACAGGTACGCTTGCGATCATTACTTTCTTTATGACGCAGTATAACCGTGCAAAGACAGGCAAGGTAAAGGGTTATTTCAAAGCATTTATCGAGCCAATGCCATTTATGCTTTTCTCTAACATAATCGGTGAGATATCGAACCCTGTATCAATGGCATTGCGTTTGTTCGGTAATATGGTTGCTGGTATGGTAATCGGCGGACTTATCTATTTTGCGCTTGGAAATTTCGCAATACTTGTCCCTGCGGTTGCATCGCTTTATTTCGACATCTTCTCGGGTGTGATTCAGGCATACATCTTTGTTATGCTGACTATGTCTTACATCTCTAATGCGGAGTGTGAGTAAAACACAGGATTTTATTCTTACTGCTGTTCAGCAGGGAGAATAGATATAATTTGCAAAAATTTTGGAGGACACTACAATGGATGAAATGAAAATTCTGGCTAATGCCATCGTTCTTGGCGCTTCTGCTCTTGGTGCAGGCGCAGCAATGATCGCAGGTATCGGCCCTGGTATCGGTGAGGGCTACTGCGGCGGTAAGGCGGTTGAGGCTATCGCTAGACAGCCTGAGGCTTCCGGTGCTATCACAAGAACAATGATCATCGGTGACGCTATCGCAGAGACAACAGGTATTTACGCTCTCGTAGTTGCACTGCTGCTCCTTTATGCTAACCCTATCTTCGGCTCTCTGACAAGCGCTCTGGAGAAGTTCCAGTAATACATCGAGCTATAATAGCATAAAGAGAGGAGTTTGTCAGATATGCTGACTGTAATTAGCGGAGTCGCTTGTGAAGCCTCTCAGCAGACGCTGGCGCTGGTTTCCATCGATCCCGGTACAATAGTTTTCACGCTGATAAATGCGCTGATAATCTTCCTTATCTTCAGATTTCTTCTGTTCAAGCCTGTTTGTAAGATCTTAGATCAGCGCAACGAAAAGGCTGCTGCGGAGATCGCCGAGGCTCAGAGGGCTAAGGAATCCGCCGAAAAGACAGAGCAGGAGTACCTCGCAAGGCTTGCAGATGCTAAGGCAGAGGCTGCTGAGATCATGAAGCAGGCTACTGTAAGAGCACAGGCACGTGAGGAGGAGATCATTAACGAAGCCAATCAGAAGGCTGCTGACATCAGAGCCAAGGCTGAGGAAGCTATCGAGCGTGATAAGAAGCGTGTAATGAATGAGATCAAGGATGAAATTTCCGATATCGTTATTCTTGCCGCTACAAAGGTCGTTGAGAAGGAGATCTCTGAGAAGGATAACGAGGACATCATTTCTCAGTTCCTTGTAAATGTAGGAGCAGAGGAATAAGCCTCGCTGAAAGGAGATCAGTATGAACGACAAGGCAGAAAAGGTATACGGTGAAGCTTTTTTTGAGCTGTGCGTTGAGGAATGCTCCGACAAGCTGCCCGATATTCTAAAGGAGCTTGAGGCTCTTGATGGAATATTCGGCGCTGATCCAGATATCATCAAGCTCATGTCATTGCCAACCGTCTCCGTTGAGGAGAAGGTATCGCTGATGAAGGATATTATCAGCGAGGGCAAGGTGAGTGAGCTTTGCGGTAATCTGCTCTGTGTTCTTGCAGAGCGCAACAGATTCAACTGCTTTGGCGGTATTGTAAAAAGCTTCCGTTTGCTCTATAATGAGCATTCTAAGATCGCTGAGATCACTGTTACCACCAGCCAGCCGCTGACGGCTGATATGGCGGCAAAGATCAAGGCGAGGATGACTGAGGTGACAGGAAAGTCTGTTTCCATAAAGGAGGTCATCGATCCTGCCATTATCGGAGGTATCATCATCGATCATGGCAGCACACGCTACGACGGCAGTGTGAAGGCAAGACTTAATGCCCTTAAGAATGAGCTTGGCTCTATTATGGCATGATAGTCGCAAATAACTAACAGAAAGGGATGTATTTATGGATTTACGCCCCGATGAAATAACGGGCCTTATTAAGTCCCGTATTAAGAATTACAACGCAAAGATCCAGCTTGGCGACGTTGGTACTGTTGTCACTGTAGGTGACGGTATCGTTCGTATCCACGGCCTTGAAAAGTGCATGATGAACGAGCTTCTCGAGTTTGAGAACGGCGTTCAGTGTATGGCACTTAATCTTGAGCAGGATTTTGTCGGCGCAGTAATGCTCGGCTCTGATTCTGAGATCAAGGAAGGCGACGCTGTTAAGCGTACAGGCAGCATCGTTGCTGTGCCTGTAGGCGAGGAGCTGCTGGGCAGAGTTGTAAATTCGCTGGGCCAGCCCATTGACGGCAAGGGTGCTATTCTCGCAAAGGAGACTCGCCCCATTGAGAAGATCGCATCGGGTATCATCACAAGAGAGCCCGTAAACGTTCCCCTCCAGACAGGTATCAAGGCTATTGACAGCATGATCCCCATCGGCAGAGGTCAGCGTGAGCTTATCATCGGCGACAGACAGACAGGTAAGACTGCTATCGCTATCGATACTATTATCAATCAGCATGACAAGGATGTTATATGCATCTATGTAGCTATCGGTCAGAAGAACTCTACCGTTGCAAATGTTGTTGAAACACTCCGTGCAAATAATGCACTTGATTACACCATTATCGTTTCCGCTACTGCCTCCGAGCTTGCTCCCCTGCAGTATATCGCTCCCTACTCGGGCTGCGCTATGGGTGAGTATTTCATGGAGAAGGGCAAGGACGTACTCGTTGTATACGATGACCTCTCCAAGCACGCAGTAGCTTACAGAACACTTTCGCTGCTGCTGAAGAGACCTCCGGGACGTGAGGCATTCCCCGGTGACGTATTCTATCTGCACTCCAGACTTCTTGAGCGTGCAGCACGTCTTAACAAGGATTACGGCGGTGGCTCTCTGACAGCTCTGCCTATCATCGAAACACAGGCAGGCGACGTTTCTGCGTATATCCCCACAAACGTTATCTCCATTACTGACGGTCAGATCTATCTTGAATCTGAGCTGTTCAATGCAGGTGTAAGACCTGCAGTTAACCCTGGTATCTCTGTATCCCGTGTAGGTGGTAACGCACAGATCAAGGCAATGAAGAAGGTTTCGGGTACGCTTAAGCTCGACTACTCTCAGTACAGAGAGCTGCAGAGCTTTGCGCAGTTCGGCTCCGACCTTGATCAGGATACAAAGAATCGTCTTGCAAAGGGTGAGCGTATCGTAGAGGTGCTGAAGCAGGATCAGAACTCTCCTCTTGCAGTAGAGGAGCAGGTAGTGATCATCTATGCGGTAATCAACAATCACCTTGCTTCTATCCCTGTTGACAAGATCAAGCAGTATCAGAAGGATCTCATCAGCCATATCAAGGCTGAACAGCCAGAGATACTGACCAGCATAAAGACCGAAAAGGTAATGACCCCTGAAACTGAGGAGGCGGTCAAGGCTGTATTGACCAGCTTTGCATCTACCTACGCAGGCTGATTTTGAAAGGAGTATTTTATGAAGCAGGCTTCTTTTGTTCTTAGCATCATCGCACTCACTATCTCTGTGCTGACAGCAGCTGCTGTTGCATGGCTCTACCTTGAGAAGAAGGTAAAATACATCACTACCGCTGAAAATGTAAGTGATTGATCGATATCCGCTGCGTCAAATTGATGCAGTGGCACTACGAGCGGTGAAAGCCGCTATGGGGGTGATATTATAGCAAGCGGAAATATGAAGACAATCAAGCGACGCATAAAGTCTGTTGGCTCGACCCGTCAGATAACTAAGGCGATGGAGCTGGTGTCTTCAAGCAAGCTGCGCAAGGCTAAGGCACGTGCAGAGCAGGCTCGTCCTTATTTTAACGAGCTTTATAAGTCTATGTGCGAGATCGCTTCTGCCAATATAGATTTTTCCACCGTTTTTACAGTGAAAAGAGAGGTAAAGCATCGTCTTTTCATCGTTGTTGCGGGTGACAGAGGTCTTGCAGGCGGCTACAATTCCAATGTACTCAAAATGGCTGCGGCGGCGCATGAAACCGACGCTGAGAAGCCTAAGATCATTGCGATCGGCAGAAAGGCTATCGAGTATTTTTCAAAGCGTGACTATGATATCGTGGCATCCTATGCTAATATTGCAGAGAATATAAAGCCAGGTATCACTCATGACATTGCCGAGATTGCAGTGGATATGTTCAGAAATGGAGAGGTTGACGATGTTCAGCTGTTCTTCACGATGTTCGTTTCCTCGTTGACGCAGGAGGCACAGCAGATGGCAGTGCTGCCTATGCAGACTCAGAAGCTGGAGAACTATGGTACTATGACATACGATCCATCGCCTGAGGCGGTATTCAATCGTATCGTGCCGAGATTTACAGCAAGCCTCATCCAGTGTGCTATCGTTGAGGCTTATGCCTCTGAGCAGGGTGCACGCAGAACGGCTATGGAGTCCGCCACTGATAACGCAGACGCAATGATAGAAAACCTGTCGCTGTTGTATAACAGAGCAAGACAGGCAAGCATCACGACCGAGATCATCGATATCGTATCGGGTGCAAATGCAAGCAGCGGCAGCTGATTGCAGTATCAAATAAACTACCGCAGTCTGCCGATCTTCGGCAGGGTGCAGCAATTCAGCATTTCCAACTAACGGAAAGGAAAAGTTAGAATATGACAAATCAGAATGTAGGCACGGTTGTGCAGGTCATCGGTGCGGTACTTGATATCAAGTTCTCTCCCGAAAATCTGCCCAATCTGCTTAATGCTATCGAGATTGACAATAACGGTCAGAAGCTCGTAGTAGAGGTAGCACAGCATATCGGTGACGATACTGTGCGCTGCATTGCTATGGGTGCTTCCGATGGTCTTGTCAGAGGCATGGAAGCAGTTGACACAGGTGCGTCTATCAAGGTTCCTGTTGGTAACGAGACCTTAGGACGTATCTTCAATCTGCTTGGCGAGGCTGTAGACAACAAGCCTCAGCCCGAAACAGCTGAAAAGTGGGAGATTCACCGTCCCGCTCCTACATTTGAGGAGCAGGAGGCTTCCAACGAGGTACTGGAAACAGGTATCAAGGTCGTTGACCTGATAGCTCCATATCTCAAGGGCGGTAAGATCGGTCTGTTCGGCGGTGCAGGTGTAGGTAAGACAGTTCTTATCATGGAGCTTATCAACAACGTTGCAAAGCAGCACGGTGGTATCTCCGTATTTACAGGTGTAGGTGAGCGTACCCGTGAGGGTAACGACCTTTACCTTGAGATGACCGAGTCGGGCGTTATCAACAAGACAGCCCTCGTATACGGTCAGATGAACGAGCCCCCGGGAGCAAGAATGAGAGTTGCTCTTTCCGGTCTGACTATGGCGGAGTATTTCCGTGACAAGGAAGGTCAGGATGTGCTTCTGTTCATTGATAACATCTTCCGTTTCACACAGGCAGGCTCTGAGGTATCTGCGCTATTGGGTCGTATGCCCTCTGCCGTAGGTTATCAGCCCACTCTGTCCACTGAAATGGGTGCTTTGCAGGAGCGTATCACTTCCACAAAGAAGGGCTCTATCACTTCCGTACAGGCAGTATATGTACCTGCGGATGACCTGACTGACCCTGCTCCCGCTACAACATTCGCACATCTGGATGCTACCACCGTACTTTCCAGAAACATTGCATCTATGGGTATCTACCCTGCGGTTGATCCGCTGGAGTCTACATCCAGAATCCTCACTCCCGAGATCGTAGGTCAGGAGCACTATGAGGTTGCTCGTGCGGTACAGTCTATCCTCCAGCGCTATAACGAGCTGCAGGATATTATTGCTATCCTCGGCATGGACGAGCTTTCTGATGAGGATAAGCTGACAGTTTCCCGTGCAAGAAAGATCCAGCGTTTCCTGTCTCAGCCGTTCTCTGTTGCTGAGCAGTTTACAGGTATGGAAGGTAAGTTCGTACCCCTGAAGGAAACTATCCGTGGCTTCAAGGAGATCATCGAGGGCAAGCACGACGATCTGCCTGAGTCTGCATTCCTGTTTGTTGGCTCGATCGACGAGGCTGTCGAGAAGGCTAAGAAGGGTTAAGGTGAGGCCTGATGACACCGTTCAAGCTACAGATCATCACGCCTGAAAAGACATTTTTTGATGGTGAAACAGAGCAGATAATCGTTCGCACCACCGTCGGAGATGTGGGTATCCTCAACGGTCACGAGCCATATTGTGCGGCTCTCGGCATCGGTCTTATGCGTATCATGGTCGATGGCGAGCTGCGTCAGGCAGCGACCTCAGGCGGGACGATCAAGGTAAGCAAGGAAAAGACCGTGCTACTGTTGCAGTCCTGCGAATGGGGCAATGAGATCGACCTTGAGCGTGCCCAGGCGGCAAAGGATGCTGCTGAGGAGCGCATCAAGTCTGCTAAGAGCGACAGAGAGCTGCGCATCGCAGAGATGAAGCTCAAGCGTGCGCTGAACCGTATCGATGCGGCAGGTGGAAAATTCAATTAATAGCAAGATCCCCCGTTTTATTGCGGGGGATCTTTGTTATATCAGTTCGTAATTATTGCTTTAAGCTGATCTGGATTTTCAGCGAGGTGTAAAGCCCCGTTTGTCTGCAGCTCATCACGGTCACGGAAGCCCCACAGCACTCCGCAGGAGTCTATTCCTGCGGCAGCGGCGGTCTGCATATCAACATTACTGTCGCCTACATAGAGGGCATACTCTTTTGTAATATTGTAACGTTGGCAAAACTCCAATGCTGCATCGGGAGCAGGCTTCAGCGGAAAGCCGCTTCCCTGCCCGATGACATCTTTGATGCTGTCACCGAAAAAGCAGTGAATGAGCTCCACTGCGAAATCGTGAGCTTTGTTAGTATTAACACAGCAGATGATGCCTATATCGTCGAGTTGCTTAACGAGCTTGGTGATACCGGCATAGGGCACTGTCAGATCGGATTTGTGGGCAGAGTAATACTGCTGAAAAAGATCGTAGCATCTTTTGTGCATCTCGTCTGTGTGCCCTTCGGGTAGAATGCGATGTACAAGATTTGGTATACCGTTGCCTACAAAATAACGGTAGGAATCTACGTGATGAGTGGGATATCCAAGAGCCTCAAGGGCGTGATTTCCTGCGGCGGCGAGGTCGTTTAATGTGTTCAGCAAAGTGCCGTCGAGATCGAATATTACTAGCTTATACATTAGTGCTCCTTATCCTAAAGAAATATTGGCAAACAGCGAGATGCCGTAGGTGATGAGCCATACAATGCCTGTCAAATATGTCAGTGTTGCGAGTGCAGGGATTCCGTTGACCTCAGCACGATGCTGATTGTTATCGCCTTTTGCCAGCAAATTTGTGGCAATGCAACCTGTCATTGCGAGCACAAGACCGATAAAAGTCACCCACTGTGGTACTATACCGGTGAGATATAGCACATTAAGCACTGTAGCAATGACAAGCAGGGCATTGAACATTATCTGTATGTAATCGAATTTTGTAAGCTTCATAATAGTACCTTTCTTAACTTAAATCAAGCTGAATTAATTTAATGCGTAACGGGTGGAAGGTGAAACTTCCACAAATATTATTATACAGCTGAAAAATGCGTCTGTCAACCTTGAAATCTGACAGAATGTGTGTTATAATTATAAAGTATATAGATTTTCAGAAAGGAACATATTATCCATGTTGACAAAAAGAGAATTTGAAGCAAGACTTGATAAGATGCTCGTAGAGCAGGAGCAGCTTATTCGTCGTCCCAATCCCAGAAGCGAGGCTTACAACGGCATCTATGATCGCTATGAGAACCCTGTGCTCACTGCTGAGCACGCACCTATCCACTGGCGCTACGATATGAGTTACGATGATAACCCCAATCTTATGGAGCGTCTCGGCGTAAATGCAGTGATGAACAGCGGTGCTATCTACCTCAACGGCAAATATTGCCTTGTTGCAAGAGTAGAGGGCAACGACCGCAAGAGCTTCTTTGCGGTGGCAGAGAGTACAAGTGCTACTGAGGGCTTCCGTTTTAGGGATTATCCTGTTATCCTCCCCGATACCTGTCCCGAGGAAACAAATGTATACGATATGCGTCTTACTCAGCATGAGGATGGCTGGATATACGGAGTTTTTTGCTCCGAGAGCAAGGATACTAGCAGCAATGATCTTTCTGCAGCCATTGCACAGGCAGGCATCGTTCGCACAAAGGATCTTACTACTTGGGAGCGTCTGCCAAACCTCATATCCAAGTCCCCTCAGCAGCGCAATGTTGTGCTGCATCCTGAGTTTGTTGATGGCAAGTATGCATTCTATACTCGTCCTCAGGATGATTTTATCTCTACAGGCAGTGGTGGCGGTGTATGCTTTGCACTTTGCGAGGATATCACAAACCCCGTTCTCTGCACTGAGGAGGTTGTAATCAGCCCCAGAGTATATCATACCATCACTGAGGTCAAAAATGGTGCGGGTGCTGTGCCCATCAAGACTGAGAGAGGCTGGATACACATTGCACATGGTGTAAGAAATACGGCTGCAGGTCTGCGTTATGTTATCTATGTGTTCGCTACAGATCTCAACGATCCCAGAAAGCTTATTGCAAGCCCTTCGGGCCTGTTCATCTGTCCTCAGGGCGAGGAGCGTGTTGGCGATGTTTCCAACGTTGCATTTACAAATGGTGCTATCGTAAGAGAGGATGGTAATGTGTATATCTACTATGCATCCTCCGATACAAGGCTGCATGTTGCTTCCACAACGCTTGAGCAGCTTATCGACTATACCTTCAATACTCCCTCCGACCCGCTGCGTTCTGCTGACTGCGTAAAGCAGCGCTGCGAGCTTATTGCAAAAAATCTTGCAGGCGGTGCAGCAAGGATATGACAGAGTATTTTGATCTTTATACAGCTGATAGAAAGCCTCTCGGTAAAATGATACCGAGAGGTGCGCAGATACCAAGAGGAGAGTTTCACATTGTTGTGCAGATAATGCTTGTCAACAGTGAAGGTGAGATACTTCTCACCCAGCGTGTGCCTGCAAAGACCAGTGGCGGCAAGTGGGAGTGCTCGGGCGGTTGTGCTATCGCAGGCGAGACCAGCGTTTCAGCCGCAATAAGGGAGCTTTATGAGGAAACAGGTGTGCGTGTGACCCCCGAGGAGATAAACCTTGAATGGGTACTTACCACCGACAGCATGCTGAGGGATTTTTATTTTGTATACAAGGATGTATCGCTAGAAGAGCTCAGACTGCAATCTGCCGAGGTGTGCGCTGCCAAGTGGGTAAGTTTTCCTCGGTTAGAGCAGATGGTGCGTGAGGGGCAGACCACACGTACAGTGGCTCGCTGGCTTGACAGTCGCAGGAGTTTTCTCAAGGAAAAGGTCAACAAGGCGATAAAGTCAGCTAGCTGAATTCGGGCATAAGCCCAGATTTCCTACGGAGGGAAAATGGATAAAAAGTCTACTATTTCACAGATAAAAGCCCTTGCTGAAACGGGCGGCGTAGAAGGAAATGGTATTGCCGAGGTGTTTGCATGCTGCCATGTGGCGGTGAAAAAAACGCTTGGTATTACCCCGTTTGATGAGCAGCTTTCAGCTGCCATCTCTCTTTCTGAGGGTAAGATGGTGCAGATGCAGACAGGCGAGGGCAAAACGCTTTCTGCTGTCTTTGCAGCGTGCTTTGCAGCAGAAAACGGCAGCAAGGTGCATGTTCTTACGTTTAATGACTATCTTGCACGACGTGACTGCGAGTGGATGAAGCCTGTATATGACGAAATGGGCATCTCCGTAGGATATATCACTGAAAAAACAGACCGCTGCGACAGGGCTGAATTGTATAACAAGCAGGTGCTGTACATCACCGCAAAGGAGGCAGGCTTTGATTATCTGCGTGACTTTGTGTGTTATGATACGGCTGAGAGAGTGTTTCCAGAGAAGCTTGATTATGCGATAGTTGATGAGGCTGACAGCCTGCTTATCGATGAAGCGAGGATACCACTTGTCATTGCAGGTGATATCGAGATTTCCGAGGATGACGATACAGCCGCAGTATATGAGAAAGTGCGTGATTTTGCTGATAGTGATTACGACACCGATGATGACAATCGCAACGTTTATCTCACCGATGACGGTGCGGACAAGGCTGAGGCTATCTTTGGCTGTAACATCTATGACGAGGAGAGCGGCTCGCTTTTAAGCAAGATATGCGCTTGCTTAAAAGCAAAAGCGTTGCTTAAAGAGGATAAGGATTACATCGTTAAGGATGGTGCCATCCAGCTTATCGATGAATTTACAGGAAGAGCGGCGATAGGCAGGGTGTTCCCCGGTGATCTTCAGGCGGCGGTAGAGGCAAAGCACGGCTTGAAGATAACCAGCCGTGGAAGGATAATGGGAAGCATTGCGCTGCAGTTTTTTGCGCAGCAGTATGATAAGCTCTGCGGAATGACAGGCACTGCTGAAGCTGCAAAGGATGAATTTGCAAAATTCTATGGGCTTGGTATTGATATAATTCCTACTCGTCTGCCTTGTCAGCGAGAGGACAAGCCGCTGGAGCTGTATTACGATGTGACAGAAAAGCGCAAGGCTATCATAGCCGCTATCAAGGAAGCGGCTGATATTCAGCGACCTGTTTTGGTAGGCACTGAGAGCATTGAGGAGAGCGAAAGCATCGCCTGTCAGCTGCGTGCTGACGGTATTGAGTGCTCAGTGCTTAATGCAAAGAACGACACTGAAGAAGCAGAGATAATCGCCCGTGCAGGTGAGCGAGGAGCGGTAACTATCTCCACAAACATGGCTGGCCGTGGAGTTGATATCAAGCTTGGAGGCGGTGACGAGACTGAAAAGGAATTCGTCACATCCGTGGGAGGCCTTTTGGTATTAGCCACATCAATGCGTGAATCCTCACGCATTACACGGCAGCTGCGTGGCAGAGCAGGCCGCCAGGGAGATGTGGGTGAGAGCCGCTTTTTTGCAGCCCTTGATGATGAGATAATGACCCGTCTGGAGCTGAGAAAGCTAACGGGAAAGCATTATCCTTTGGCAAAAGTTGAGGGTGCGCTTACCGATAAAACTCTGCTCAAGGAGGCAGAGCGTATCCAGCGCATTTCAGAGGGCAACACCTTTGACGACCGTGTCAGCTTGCTGCGTTATACTCAGATAGGGGAAAAGCATAGGAGCATCACTTTTGACCGCAGGATATCGCTGCTTGATGGCAGCTACAATTCAGAGCAGTGGCAGAAATACAGCCCTGAGCTGTATAAAAAAGCCGTGGAGAAGTTCGGCGAGGCGCCCCTGCAGGAGATGCAGAATAAGATACTTGCTGCACTAATGAATGAGTTCTGGTGTGATTATCAGGACTATACCGCATATCTGCGTGAGGGTATTCATCTTACACAGGTAGCAGGACTTGACCCTGCCGAGGAATACAACATTGCCTGTGAGGAGTATTACGAAAGTGCTGCAGAAAGCATTCCCGAGCGTATGGAGGAAAAGCTTGAGGCATTGCTTGCATACGATGCCCTCAGTGATTATAAGATCGTAATGCCCAGCCGCACATACACCTATCTTCTGAACGATCAGGGCGAGGAGTTCAAACGCAAGCCGATCCTCCTCAGTGTTTTCGGTGATGAGGATTACGAATATGACGAGCCTGAGGATAACTCGTCAGAGCAAGAAGTACAAGTGGAAGAAAAACTTAAAAAGAAGGGATTTTTCGCATCGCTTTTTGGTAAGAAATAAATCAAAAGGAGGCAGTGCCATGTCAACGGTCTGCGCTATAGCTACACCTGCCGCAGTAGGCGGAATATCTGTTATCCGTATCTCAGGTGACAGGGCTGCCGAAGTTGCTGCAAGGGTGTTTAGACCTGTATCGGGGAAGTCGGCTGAGGAGCTAGAGGGCTATCGTGCGGCTTACGGCAGGATATACGATGGCGAAGAGCGTATTGATGACGGTGTGCTGCTGATGTTCCGTGCACCTCATAGCTACACTGGCGAGGATTGCGCAGAGATTTCCTGTCACGGTGGCCTTTATGTCACTAAGCGTGTACTTTCTGCTTGCATCAAAGCGGGGGCTGAGCCCGCAGGTGCAGGCGAGTTTACTAAGCGTGCGCTGCTTAATGGAAAGCTTTCTCTCACTCAAGCGGAGGCGGTGGCTGATATCATCAGTGCAGAGGGAGGGCAGCAGCTAAACTGCTCTAATATCCAACATGAGGGTGCATTGTACCGCAGGGCAGAGCGTATATCCGAAGCTATAATGGAGGTGTCTGCTCAAATATCGGCATGGATAGACTATCCCGAGGATGACACTCCTGTTGTGACAGATGAATGGCTCACCGAAAAGCTTTCCGCAATAAGCGAGGAGTTCAAGTCATTGTTGGACAGCTACGATACGGGAAGAATGATACGAGAGGGCATTTCCTGCGCCATTGTAGGAAAGCCGAATGTTGGAAAATCCACGCTTATGAACCTGCTTTCGGGTCATCAGCGCAGTATAGTCTCCGACATCGCAGGCACTACCCGTGACATCGTCGAGGAAACCGTTAATGTAGGCGGAGTAGTCCTTCGGATAGCAGACTGCGCAGGAATTCGTGATACTAGTGACGAGATAGAGCGTATCGGCGTGGAGATAATGCTGAAAAAGCTCAGCAGTGCAGACCTTGTGCTTGCGGTGTTTGATGGCTCTCGTCCCATCGAGGCGGATGATAACACACTGCTTCATGAGCTTGATGGCAAGGAAGTGATATGCCTTATCAACAAGAGCGATCTTCAGCAGCAGCTCGCAACAGTTGAGTTGGAGCGTCGCTTTGGCAGCGTTGTTTACATTTCTGCAAAGGACGAGCAGTCGATAGAAGTTCTTGAAGCGGAGATAAGCAAGAGGTTTAGGCTTGACAGGCTTGATGCAAATGCAGGTTTCATCGCAAATGAGCGTCAGCGCAGCTGTATAATGCGTGCTGCAGAGGCTGTCAATGAGGCACTGGGTGCTGTACAGCTGGGTATCACTCCCGATGCGGTGGGTGTAATGCTTGAGCAGGCACTTGACGCAGTGTATGAGCTTTCGGGCAAAAAGGCGAGTGAAGAGGTCATTTCCGAGGTATTCAAGCGCTTTTGTGTAGGAAAATAAACGAGGTAAGCCATGAACATACTTATCATTGGCTGCGGCAAGGTTGGAACAGAGCTTGCAACGCAGCTTGACAACAAGGGGCACGATGTGTGCGTTATCGATCGCAGAGGTGAGCGTTTTGAGTTGCTGCCTGCATCGTTCAGTGGTTTTACATACGAGGGCGTGCCGATCGATAGAGAAGTGTTGGAGCGTTCGGGCATAGAGAGCTGTGATGCCCTTTGCGCTGTTGCAAGCGATGACGATGTAAACATAATGGTAGCTCAAATAGCAGCAAAAATATATAATGTACCTAAAGTGTTTGCACGTGTGACAGATAATGAAAAGTGCGAAATGTTTGAAAAAATGGGCATAAGGACGATATGCCCCACAAATTTGATCGCCTCTGCCGTATGTACAGCATTGGAAGAAGAAGCATGCACCGTGACAAACATCAACTTTGAAAATCACACTGTTAGTTTTACTGAAATGGATGTGCCCGAGGAGTTTTTGCAGCTTACTCCCGACGAGATAGAGTATGAGCCTGACGAAGTGCTTTTCGGTATAATCAGAGAGGGATTCGGGTTTATCTTCTATACGGGTCAGCCTATGAATTTTATTCCTAAGGACAAGCTTATCTTTGCGAAAAAGGTGTAATTTATGAAAACGATAATTGTCGGCGGCGGCAAGGTAGGCTATTATCTTGCGAAGACGCTGCTTGAGCACGATTACAATGTGACCCTCATCGAGCAGGACAAGGATCAGAGCCGTTTCTGTGCAAATAATCTGGATGCATCGATAATATGTGCCGATGGAACATCTGCTGCAGCACTGACTGCTGCAGGTGCTAAGGATGCCGATGCACTGATCGCTGTAATGGGTCAGGATGAGCGCAATCTTGTGTGCTGCCAGATGGCGAAAAATATATTTGGTGTAAAAAAGACAATAGCCAGGGTAAATGACCCGAAAAATGCTTCGGTGCTTAAAAGTCTTGGTGTTGATATAGTTCTTTCTGCGACGGAAAACATTATCCAGTCGCTGGAGCATGAGGTAGATCTCAGTGCGGTAAAGGAGCTTATCCCGATGGATGGCGGTGATGCTACTTTGCTGGAGATAACTCTCCCTGAGGATTACAAGTTACACGGCACGCAGCTGAAAGACCTGCGGTTGCCCTATAACTGCAATATTGCGGCAATAAGCCGAAACGGACATACTATCATCCCGAGAGGTCATACAAGCCTTATGTCAGGGGATATAGTGCTGGTAGTGGCACTTGATAATGAAGTCAGAGAGCTTAGAAAGGCTCTTAAAATAAAGGATTAACAGAAAAGAGGCGACACCATGGAGCAGCAGAATCCCAAAAACAAAACAAGATCCAATGCGAAGTCATCCAGATCGACCGCAAGAAAAAAAGCAGTTCCCCGCCGCACCAAAAAGCAACAGGGTCGTGTAGTATTTGCCCTTGATATCGGAACACGTACAGTGGTTGGCATTTTGGCAGAAAAGCGTGATGATGGCTACAAGATACTTGCCATGGAAACAGCTGAGCATGAAAAGCGTTCCATGACCGATGGACAGATAGAGGATATCGAGGCGGTAGCAGAGGTCATCAAGACTGTTAAGGCGGCTCTTGAAAAACGTTGCAGCATACGTTTGAAGCATGTTTGCATTGCGGCGGCAGGTAGAGCACTGCGCACTATGAGAGGCAAGGGGCTTTACAATCTTCCCGATAAGGGTGCAATAACAGCACAGCACATCAAGGATGCTGAACTGGAGGCTGTCCGTGAAACCGAGGAGAAGTTCTCCGAGGGAGAGGGTCAAAACCGCTCTGCTTTCTATTGTGTTGGTCACAGCGTTATCGGATTAACTCTTGACGGCTACAAGGTTACAAAACCCGAGGGTCACCACGGCATGGAACTTGAAACCGAGATCATTGCTGCTTTTCTGCCCTCTTATGTTGTGGAGAGTCTTTGCGCTGCTGTTGACCTTGCAGGTCTTGAAGTGTCTGGTCTTACTCTTGAGCCTATCGCTGCCATGAATGCGGTGGTGCCGCCCGAGCTTCGCCTTATCAATATTGCCCTGTGTGATATTGGTGCAGGTACATCAGACGTGGCTATATCCGACGGCGGCAGCGTTGTTGCCTATGGTATGGCGACAATGGCAGGTGATGAGATCACTGAGGAGCTAATGAAGGCACTGTTGGTGGATTTTAATACTGCTGAAAGCATCAAAATATCCACAGAGAGCGAGATAGAATATACTGATATCCTTCTTTGTCCACATAAGATAACTGCAGAGGAACGTGATGCACTAATCGCCCCTGCTGAAAAGGCACTGGCTGAAACTATCTGCAAGGAGATCATGGCTGCAAATAGCAGCGCACCGCAGGCAGTGTTCCTAGTTGGCGGCGGAAGCAAGCTGCCTAATATCCCGAAGCTTGTCGCAGAGGGACTTGATCTGCACGTTGGCAGGGTCACTGTCGGCAGGCGTGAGCTTATGCGTGGCATCAATGCTCCTGATAGCATGGGTATTGGCACTGAGCATGCAACGCCTCTTGGTATTGCGATAACTGCCTCTACAGGGGTAAAGTATGACTTCACAACGATCTCCCTCAACGGAAAGAAGATCAGGGCACTGGATACAAACCGCCTTACTGTGTTTGAGCTTACATCGCTTGCAGGTTTCACTCCCGATAAGCTTATCGGCAGAAGCGGCTCGTCGCTGACGTTTATGGTGAACGGAAATCGTGAGATGCTTCGTGGCACTCCCATGACCCCTGCTGAGATAACCGTCAACGGCAAGGAGGCAGCGCTGAATACTGCAGTGCGCAAGGGCGACGAGGTAGTCATCGTGCCTGCGCAGAGCGGCGAAGACGCAGTGGCGTTCGTTGCGGATTATTTTGATATGGATAGCACTTATAGAGTGGATGTTGAGTTTTTCGGCTCGATGCAGCCCGTGGGCAATTACATTACCATTGGCGAGGATATCGTTATAGAGGATTGTGAGATACACAGCGGTATGGATATCCGATCTGTTGTGTGTGATACATTGGATAAGCTTTGTCAGCGTAACGGCATCACCTCTGACGATGTACTGCTGAATGGAGAAAAGTGCGCTCCTGATACAGTGTTGAGCGATGGTGATGTCATTACGGCGGCAGCTGTTGAGGAGGAGATTGCTGAGAATGCTGATGGCGTGCCAATAACCTTTAATGGTATGCAGACTTCTGTCCCAATGAAAAACGGACAGCAGCCCATTTTCCTCGATCTGGTAGCGGCTGTATCGGACAATCCCACGCAGTTGCTTGCACACGCAGGAAATATAACCATCAATGGAAGGATCGCAAGGTTGGATGATAAGATCACAGCAGGCGATGTTATAGTTATAGAATAATGAGATATTTTAGCAGATCTTTTGCACTACTTATCGCAGCGGCGATGCTATGTGGATGCTCGGCTATCCCTTCAAAGCCGCAGGATGCTCCGATTGCCGATGAAACCACTGAGGTGACTGAGGAGGCTCCCTATGATGAGGTAGTGCCGCAGAGATACGATAAGGAAAATGTTGATGTGCTGCTGCGCCTTAACGCAGAGGGTGGAGTCTTTGATGGCAATGTGCGTACTGATGGTGAAGCCTATGATGGCAGCGGATATGTGGTGCTTGATAAGGGAATGACGCTTACGCATATAATCTCGGCCCCTGCGTCGCAGCATTATCGTGTAGTGCTGGCGGCTCAGTCGTACACCGGCGGTTCGGTTAGAGTAAAGATACCTGGTGAGAGCGTAGGTGTGCTTTACATTGAGCCAACAGAGGAAGAAGAGTTCGTACTTTATGGGCTTGACAACATCTATCTTGAGCATGGAGAGTGGCTCACTGTTTTTGAGGTGCTCAATGGCACGGTATCGATGGATTACATCATTGTTGAGGATTCGTCGTCAGTCAGCAGTACGTCTTACTCTATTTCACCCTCGCCGGTCGTGAGCGGAAGTGCTATTGCCTCTATCGGGCTGATGAATTATTTCTCCGATATATACGGTCAGTACACGCTTACAGCGCAGAATGTTACTCCCGGCACAAATGCTGAGATAGACTGTATATTCCGTGAAACGGGCAGATATCCTGCTGTCCGTTGCGGAAATGTGATATACAGCTCGCCGTCGATTACTCAGGAGTATGCCGATAAAGCTGCTGAAGAGCTCCGCCTTGCACAGGAATGGGGCGAAAATGGCGGAATCTCGTCGTTGATGTGGCATTGGTATTCTCCTACTGATAATAAGAGCTCAATATATTCCTCTGAAACAGATTTTGAACTCTCCAACGCAGTGACCGAATACGAGGTTGCCCTCGCCGATATTGAGGAGGTCAAAGGGTTATATGAGGGCGGGCTTGTTAACGAAGCAACATATCGCCTTATCAGCGACCTTGATGCTATGGCAGAGGTGTTGAAGCCTTTGTGCGAGGCAGGTGTGCCGATACTCTGGCAGCCAATTCCAGATGGAGAGAGCAGTCTTTACTGGTGGGGCGGCAGCTGCGAGGAATATAAATGGCTATGGCGAGTGATGTACAGCCGCTTCAGCTCGTTTCATGATTTGAACAACCTTATATGGGTATGGAATGGTAGCAGCAGGGATTTTTATCCTGGTGACAGTGTTTGCGATATCATAGGTCAGAGTTTTGAAGAGGGTTCTACTGCCTCATTTGCCGCCAGATTCAGTGCGCTTGCAAGGATATCTGATACAGACACTAAGGCGGTGGCAGTGACTTGCAACAACAAGATAATGAATCCATCATATATGATGCGTGACAATGCGCTATGGCTATGGACTGCCCTCGGCAGTGGTGAGAACATTATCAATTCTGATGGAACATTATCAGAGGTGCATAACAGCTGGCAGACCCTGCATAACACCTTTAACAATCGTGTGACGCTAACGCTTGATGAGTTGCCGGATTTCAAAGAGTATTCACTCGTTGAATAATGTCGATAAGTGTCACTAAAAAATAGTAATGGCAGACCCAATGGGTCTGCCATTTTGTTTGCATTTAAGATATTGCAAGTCCGCTTATGTAGTAAGCAGCGGAGGTATCAATGTTTTGAGGAACGATCTTAACGGTGTGCTCAGAGGCTGTCATAAAGGTTGCAACCTCCTGGAACTCAACGTAGTTGCCCCAGCCGCCAGGGAAGCTGCAGTTGATGCTCATCATCAGCTCATCGTCAACATAGATGTCAAGAATTCCAGCTTTGGATACAAGCTTGCCATAGAGGATGCCGATATTCTGTGCTTCAACGGTGAACTCAAGTCCGCCGCTTACCTCCTCACCGCCGTTAACCCTTGCCATCCACGGAATACCAAAGTTGCCAAAGTCGCCTGTATGCTTCATAAATACACCTGTAGCGGTGCAGCGTGCGTCATCGGGAAGAACGACTGTAGCGTTCTGATATTTCATGCCGCTGTCAGATGTGCCCGGCAGTGCAGGGTCGGTAGTATCGATGCTATCAATGTTGTCGATAACAGTCTGCAGATAGTTGGTGATCATCTGAGAGAGAACTGCGTGTCCGGGTACATTGGGATGGATATTGTCATCAGAGATATCTGTCCATTTGATATAGCCCTTATCGATTACATCGAGGATAGCGTTTCTGTAGCTTATCATGGGGATATCGTACTTGATAGCGATCTCGCTATGTTCGGTCTGTACGCTGGTACCGTTATCCTGTGTCATTGCGATCGTAACGATGGCAGGGGAGGTCTCATACTGCCACAGCTTTCTGATAAGGCCCTCATAAGTTGCGCTGTTGATCTTCATGCGGTCGCTGGTATCATTTACAGAGAAATCGATGAAAACAAGATCAGGATCGTGCGCAAGGACATCCCTGTCAGTGCGGTGGATACCGATGTATGAACCTGTAGCGCCTATACCAGCGTTAACATAGTTGATCTTAGCATCGGGAAATTTTTCCTCTAGCCAGTCAGTGGTAAGTCTTGCATAGCAGAGCGTGTTGCCGGCAGAGCTGCCCTGTGTGATAGAGCCACCAAGGTAAGCAACAGTAACTTCCTCGCCTGCTTGCAGCTTTTTGAACACCTTTGCAAGGCGTGCCTGATTACCCTTGTTAAGCACTGAGTTTGCGATCATAGTAGGGGTGAGCTCGCCGCCAAGCTGATAGGGTATCTCCTCTATAGGCGCATTGTCTTCTGCAGGGGCAGATGTGTCATCCGCTGGGGCATTGCTTGTATCCTCGGTTACAGAGGATATTGCATCGTCAGTAGGTGTGCTGCCAGTGTCAACGGATTCGCTTGTTGTGCCGTTGCAGGCAGTCAAGGAAAGCACCATAGCACCTGCAAGGATGATAGATAAAAACTTTTTCATAGAATACTCCTTATATTATTAATATAGTATACCACAGATAATTATATCAAAGCTGAGTAGCTTTGTCAAGCATAAAGGAAAAGCTCCTCCGATATTCGGAGGAGCGCTCGCAAACAAATTATGTTTGATTACACAAGTAATTAAGCTTCTTCCTTAATGATTACAGCCTTATCCTTGTAATAACCGCAATTTCCGCATACTCTGTGGGGGAGCTTGAGCTCACCGCACTGTCTGCAGCGAGAGAAAGCAGGTGCGGATAACTTCCAAACCTGGGAACGTCTCTTATCACGTCTTGCGCGAGATACTTTTCTCTTCGGAACTGCCATTATTGCACCTCCCTCAAAATAACATTAATCGTATTAAGAGCAGCTTTCGCAAACTCTTTCTATAGTCACGCTTAATATTATATCACGCAAAAACGGATTTGTCAAGTTGTTTTTGAAAATCAACCAACAAACTTCTTGAGATTGTCAGAAAGTTCAGAATTATCAGCAGAAATTGTGCAGCAGATTGTTGTATTTGCCGAAATCTTGTCCAGCTTTTCGAACATCTCGCCAACCTTTTCGTAATCTCTGCCTGTAATTCTCAGAGTTGCGTCAACAAAAATATCAGTGCAATCGTGGTCAGATGCAAGTATACCAGCAATAAAACCGTAGAATGCGTCGTAGCCCTCTACATTATAATCTTCGATGTTTACAAGACGTACCTTGTATGTAATGTCTGTGTTGAGGGAGCTGCCCTTCTGGATAGCTACTACATTACCGTTGGTGTTCTTTTCTGCTGCGTGGATAGCATCGATAAGTACCTTGGTCTTGCCTGTGCCTCTTTTGCCTGTGATAAGTTTGATCATGGTAGTGACCTCCGTAATTTTTTTGTCAGCCTGGGGCGGCAAGCCCCTAGGCTGCTTGATTCGTATAAGTTGCATTTATAAAAATTAAGTCGGACTTAATTAATGCCAAGTTTTGCTTCCAGCTCTGCCTTTGCTGCTTCATAGCCGGGCTTGCCGAGGAGGGCAAACATATTTCTCTTGTAGCTCTCAACGCCGGGCTGATCAAAGGGATTAACACCCATCAGATAGCCGCTGATAGCACAAGCCTTCTCGAAGAAATAGATGATATAGCCGAGATTATACTCGTCAAGCTCAGGAACCTCCAGCACCATGTTGGGGACGCCGCCTTCAGTATGTGCGATGACCACACCCTCGAAGGCCTTTCTGTTTACAACAGACATATTCTGATTGGAAAGGAAGTTAAGGCCGTCGATATTGTCGGGTTCATCCTCGAGGAAGAATTCCTTCTGGGGCTTTGTGAACTGGATTACGGTCTCAAACAGGATCTTGTTGCCGTCCTGAATGAACTGACCGAGAGAGTGCAGGTCGGTGGAGAAGATAGCAGAGGAGGGATACAGACCCTTGTTGTCCTTGCCTTCGCTTTCGCCGAACAGCTGCTTGAACCACTCGTTCATCATTGCGAAGCTGTTCTCATAAGCTACGAGCATCTCAACTGTTTTGCCCTTGCGGAAGAGGATGTTTCTGAGGGCTGCATAGCGGTAGCTGGCGTTCTTTTCAAGGTCGCATACAGAATATTCCTCACGTGCATCTGCTGCGCCTTTCATAAGAGCATCGATATCGCAGCCTGCACAAGCGATGGGGAGCAGACCTACTGCTGTCAGTACAGAGAAGCGGCCGCCGATATCATCGGGGACTACAAATGTTTCATAGCCCTTCTTGTCAGAGAGCTCCTTCAGTGTGCCCTTAGCCTTATCAGTGGTAGCGTAGATGCGCTTATTAGCTTCTTCTTCGCCGTAGCGCTTGATGAGCAGATCACGGAATACACGGAATGCAAGTGCGGGCTCAGTAGTAGTACCCGACTTAGAAATGATATTAACAGAGAAATCTCTGCCTTCAACGATTGAGATCACCTCGTTGAGATATGTGGGGCTGATAGAACTGCCCACGAAATATATCTCGGGTGTATCCTTCTTGAGGTTGTTGTAAAGAGAAGATTTCAGTGCCTCGATAACTGCCCTTGCGCCGAGATAAGATCCGCCGATACCGATAACTACAAAAACATCGGTGTCGCTGATGATCTTTTCGGCCGACTTTTTGATGCGTGCAAACTCTTCCTTATCGTAATTTACGGGAAGATCGACCCAACCCAAGAAATCGTTACCGAGACCGGTTCTGTCCTCCAGCATTTTATGAGCGGCGGAAACGTGAGCCTTTATA
>JAZPZN010000126.1:0-41658 GCA_045544715.1 Oscillospiraceae bacterium
TGGCGATAAAATCAACATTGTAGTTCCCACAGGTAATTTTGGTAACATACTTGCTGCTTACTATGCAAAGCTTATGGGAATCCCCGTAAACAAGCTCATCTGTGCATCCAACAGCAACAATGTACTCACCGACTTTATAAATACAGGTGTATACGATAGAAACAGACAGTTCTATGCTACTGTTTCTCCTTCGATGGACATCCTTATTTCCTCTAACCTTGAGCGTTTGCTGTATCATTTCAGTGGCGAGGACGATGCGCTCATCAACGAGTGGTTTGGTAAACTCAAGACTGATGGCAAGTACGAGGTAAATGCTGATGTAAAGGCGAAGATCGCAGAGCAGTTCTATGCAGGCTGCTGCAGCGACGATGAAACAAAGGCTACGATCAAGGACACCTTCGATAAGTTCAGCTATTTGCTTGATACTCACACTGCTGTTGCAGTAAAGGTATATGAGGATTATAAGAAGGCAACAGGCGATGAGACCAAGACAGTTATTGCTTCCACTGCTAACCCCTATAAGTTCAGCGGTGCGGTTTATGAGGCAGTTGGTGGCACTATCGACACCGATGACGAGTTTGAGATCATCGATCGTCTGGAGAAGCTGACCTCCACCAAGATGCCTGCACCTCTTGCAGCTACGAAGGATAAGGAAATCCGCTTTACAGGTTCTGTAGAAAAGCAGAATATGCCTGAGGTAGTGCTTGACTTCTTAAAGTCTTGACAGTAAAGGAGGTGGCTGACAATGGTTTATACGATCGGCGACCTTCACCTATCACTTGGCACTGACAAGCCTATGGATATCTTCAATGGCTGGAGCAATCATATTGAGCGTCTGGAAGCAAATTGGAACTCCGTCATTAATGACGAAGATACAGTTGTTTTAATAGGCGACCATTCATGGGCGCTTAAGCTTGAGGAAGCATATAAAGATCTTGAGTTTATTCATTCAAGGCTGAAGGGAAGAAAGATTCTAGTCAAAGGCAACCACGATCTGTGGTGGGGAACGATGAACAAGAATATCGAGTTCATTAAGAAAAATGGGTTCGATTCGATCGACTTTCTGTTCAACAATGCGTTTCTGGTAGAGGGATTGTCGATATGCGGCACCCGAGGCTGGATCAGCGAAAACGGCGAGCAGCCTGACCTCAAAGTACTAAATCGGGAGGCAGGTAGGCTTGAAGCTTCTCTAAAAGAGGGCGAAAAGCTCGGCGGAGAGCTGATAGCGTTTATACATTATCCACCGATATACCGCAGCGAGCAGAATGTGCACATCACCGATGTGCTGCAGCGGTATGAGGTAAAACGCTGCTTTTATGCACATCTGCATGGCGGCAGTATCAAGGGCGCACTTAACGGAGTGCATGGTGGTATTGATTATCGTCTTGTTTCCGCAGACGGCGTTCAGTTTGCTCCTATAAGGGTTAATTAATTGGGTTCGCATTGCGTTCCCGTAAAAAATACAGTCCTAACGGACAAGGAAGGAAAATCACAATGGAAATTATTTCCCAGAACAACACCGCTACAAATCTCTATGCTGTTGAGTTTAAGTTCAGCGCAGAGGAATTCGAGGCTGCTATCAATGCTGCTTTCAACAAGAAAAAGAAGAACATCTCTATTCCCGGTTTCCGTAAGGGCAAGGCTACTCGTAAGCTTATCGAGACCCATTACGGTGCAGAGATCTTCTATGAGGATGCTGTTAACTCTCTCTATAACAACAATATTGTTGATGTAGTTGATAAGACAGGTCTCAAGGTTGTTGACGTTTCTGACGTTGAGGTAACTGAGGTTGATAAGGAAGCTGGAGTTACATTCAAGGTTAATCTTACTACAAAGCCCGAAGTAAAAATGTCTGATTACAAGGGATTAGAGGTTAAGAAGACTGTCAAGACTATTGATGACGACGCAGTAATGGCTGAGATCGACAAGATGCGCAGCAGAAACGGCAGAATCATCACTGTTGAGGACAGAGCAGCTCAGATGGGCGACACTGCTGTTATCGACTTTGAGGGCTTCCTTGATGGTGAAGCATTCGAGGGTGGCAAGGGTGAGATGTTCCCTCTGGAGCTTGGTAGCCACCAGTTCATCCCTGGCTTTGAGGAGCAGATCGTTGGTAAGAACACTGGCGACGAGTTCGATGTAAATGTTACATTCCCCGAGGATTATCAGGCTGAGAACCTCAAGGGCAAGGCAACCGTATTCAAGTGCAAGCTGCACGAGATCAAGGGCAAGGAGCTTCCTGAGCTTGATGATGATTTCGTTAAGGATGTTTCTGAGTTCGATACAGTTGACGAGCTGAAGGCTGATACAAAGGCTAAGCTTGAGAAGAGTGCTGATGAGGCTGCTGAGCAGGCAGTTGATAATGCACTGGTTGACGCTATCATCGAGAAGATGGAGGCTGAGGTTCCCGAGGCAATGTACGAGAGCCGCATCAATGACATCATCCGTGAGTGGAGCCAGCGCAATAGAATCAGCGTTGAGGACTATATGAAGTATACAGGTGTTACCGCTGAGCAGTTCCGTGCAAGCTTCAAGGATATTGCTAAGAAGCAGGTAGATCTGCGTCTGGCTCTCGAAAAGATCGCTGAGCTGGAAGGCCTTGAGGCAACTGACGAGGATCTCGAGAAGGAGTATGGCAACATGGCTGATATGTACAAGATGGAGCTTGACAAGGTCAAGGCTGCTATCCCTGCTGACGCTCTGAAGAACGATATCGTTGTTGAGAAGGCACTCGAGGTAGTTCGTGAGAACGCTAAGATCGAGGAAGTTACTGAGTAATAATTTCTGATATGCGCTGCTTTGCAGCGCAGTCAGTGAAGTGTAAAAGTCGCATACGTTAGTGTGCGGCTTTTGACTTAAAAACAGACGTTGGCATTATTCGACATTTATTCCGTTTAACGGAGAAAGGCGGCATTTTATGGCATACATTCCTTATGTAGTTGAACAGAGCAATCACGGTGAGCGTTCCTATGATATCTTCTCTCGTCTGCTGAACGACAGGATCATTCTTCTGCACGATGAAGTGAATTCCGCTACCGCAAGCGTTGTTGTGGCGCAGCTGCTGTATCTGGAGGGTCAGGATCCCGATAAGGATATCTACCTCTATATCAACAGCCCCGGAGGCTCTGTATATGATGGCATGGCTATCTATGATACTATGCAGTATATCAAGTGCGATGTAAGCACAATCTGCATGGGCATGGCTGCATCAATGGGTGCATTCCTGCTGTCTGCGGGTGCTAAGGGCAAGCGTATTGCACTGCCAAATAGCCAGATCATGATCCATCAGCCCCTTATCGCCGGTGGCGGAATTTCGGGTCAGGTTACAGATATCCAGATCCGTGCCGACAACCTGCTCAAGACCAAGGAGAGGCTCAATCGTATCCTCAGTGCTAATACTGGCAAGGATTATGCAACTATCTGTCAGGATACTGAGCGTGATAACTTTATGACTGCTGAAGAGGCACTTGCCTATGGACTCATCGATAAGGTTTACAGCAGCCGCAATGACATCAAGTGATCTACTGTCATAGACCTGTATCAGTGTTGTGCAGGCTTTGATAGATCGTTATACAACAAATTGAAAGGAAAGCTTCAATGAGTAAGATGATGGTCTGCGCTTTCTGCGGTAAAAATGAAATGCAGATACAGCGCATACTGTATGGCAATAATGAGAATGCGGTGATATGCAATGAGTGTATTATTGCATCCTATAATATGCTGGTTGACAGCGGCGATATCAAGGCGGGTAAAGGTCGTCATGCTGAGGCTTCAAAGCCTGCTACTGCCTTTATTTCCGGTGCTGATGAGCTGATGAAGCCTGAGGATATCAAGGCATATCTTGACGAGTATATCATCGGTCAGGATGCGGCTAAGAAGATGCTCAGTGTTTCTGTATACAACCACTACAAGCGTACCTTCCTCAATGAGGGAGGGCTTGATGACGAGGTAGAACTGCAGAAGAGTAACGTTCTGCTGCTTGGCCCTACAGGTGTAGGTAAGACTATGTTGGCGCAGTCGCTGGCAAAGCTGTTAAATGTTCCATTTGCTATTGCTGATGCAACAACTCTTACACAGGCAGGTTATGTCGGTGAGGACGTTGAAAACGTACTGTTGCGCCTTATTCAGGCTGCAGATTATGATATCGAGGCTGCCGAGCGTGGTATCATTTATATTGATGAGATCGACAAAATCTCTCGCCGCAGTGAGAATACCTCTATTACACGAGATGTAAGCGGTGAGGGTGTACAGCAGGCTCTGCTGAAGATCGTTGAGGGTACTATCTCCAATGTACCTCCACAGGGCGGCAGAAAGCATCCCCATCAGGAGTTCCTGCAGATTGATACAAAGAACATACTGTTCATCTGCGGTGGTGCATTTGATGGCCTTGAAAAGATGATCTCCTCCAGAGTTTCCAACTCCGCAATGGGTTTTGGTGCTGAGGTATCCTCCAAGAAGGATAAGGAGAACAGCAAGGTGTTGCATCAGGTGAGCCAGGAGGATCTTGTAAAGTTCGGTATCATTCCCGAGCTTATCGGTCGTCTGCCTGTAGTTACTGTGCTTGACGCACTTGATGAGGATGCGCTTGTGCGTATCCTTGACGAGCCTAAGAATGCTCTCATCAAGCAGTACAAGTGCCTGTTCAAGGCTGACAACATCGAGCTTGAGTTTACAGAGGATGCTCTGCGTGCGATAGCCAAGAAGTCCATCGAGAGAAACACAGGCGCAAGAGGTCTGCGTTCTATTGTTGAGCACACGTTGCGTGACATCATGTTCACTGCACCCAGTGACCCGACTATCACCAAGATCACTATCACTGCTGAATGCGTTAATGATGACGCTGAGCCTGAGATAGTACGTGATGCAAAGAAAACTCCCTTTGCTGACAAGCTTAAGGGCAAAAAGTAATCTGACGGGTCACTTTTGTTTTAAGAGTGACCCTGCGTTTTTATAAGGAGGTAATCATGGCACTACCTGATTTTAAGAAGATCGAGCAGGATAAAAATGCTGTTCCGGAATGGGCTAAATATCTGAAAGATGGCGAGTTCATAAGCTATTCTACGACCTATAACAGTAAAATATACTTTGATCTGTTTGATGAGTATGTCATGCCTTGCGCAGATACAGGTGATATCCGCTATTATGTTTACGATCCTGTTAAGCATGGTGCTGATCCATCCAAAAAGTATCCTGTTATGATGTGGCTGCATGGTGCCAGCAATTCTTTGATGGGAGTTGGCTGTATCATGTGCTGCGGTGCTGAGCAGTACGCTTCACCAAAGTATCAGGAGGCAATGGGTGGTGCATATATCATTGTTCCTCTTTGCAATGAGGAACGGTTGGATGATGGAAGGATACTCGGCACATGGTCACCTGCGCACAGCAAGCCTGTAAAGGCTATATTTGATAAGGTGTGTGCTGACAATGAGCTTAATACAGGCAAAAAATTTGTTATGGGCGCATCATCCGGCGGTTATTTCACATGGCAGCTGCTGGAGGATTATGGGGCTTATTTCGATGCTGCGATACCGATAAGCTCGGGATATTTTCCCGAGTATGCTTCGCTTGATAGAATAGTTGAAGGGGGAACTCATCTGCTTATCGCCCACGGCAGACATGATGAAATGGCGACCTTTGAAGATTGCATCACTCCGCATATTGAGAAGCTTAACTCCCTACCAAACTGTATCTGCTTTTTCCCTGAGTGGGTGTATAACGGAGATGGTGGAGTGGGTTCTGTATTCTACGGCTTTGAGATGGGTCAGCATTGTATGATTAATTGGATACAGAATAATTTGATGTTTGATGACGGCAGAGCAGCTGATGAACGACTTCCCAATGGCATCACCGGCTGGGTAAGGAGCATTTGTGAAAAGTAACAGCGCATTTGAGCTTATTTATGAGCAGGTGAAAAAGATACCACGGGGCAAGGTGGCAACATATGGTCAGCTTGCGGTATTAGCGGGAAATCCTCGTTGGGCAAGAGTTGTTGGCTATGCACTCCATGCAAATCCTGACCCTGAAAATATCCCTTGTTACAGGGTAGTAAACAGATTTGGCAAGCTTTCGGATGCATTTGTTTTTGGCGGCATAAATCGTCAGGCTCAGCTCCTTGAGGCTGATGGAATAGAGGTTCTCTCCAACAACACTGTAGACCTTGAAAGATACCTCTGGGATGGTTTATAATAATAAAAGCAGGTAGCAAATATTGCTGCCTGCTTTTGTTTGTGTCTGAAATATTACAATGTGGTTACATTTTGCCATTTGGTATTGAAATAATCTAAAAAACGCTTTATAATGATAATATACTAAATAACAAAGCCACCCATGTGGTCCACAGGTGACTTAATGTTATTATATGTATCAGCCGAGCATAGCAGCCTTTATGCAGCTTGTCGCAATAACAGCAAGCACACCACCAATGGTTGAGCCGCAAAGATTAACGATAAGCTGATAACTCCAGTCAACCTTTTCGCCGTTCTTGTTGGGGATAGGCAGTATAGCGAACCAGATGCTGCTAAATACCGAACGCATAGCATTCATGCTAAAGCCGGTACTGTTAAGTGACAATGCCATCAGTGCAACTGCGCCGAAGCCTACTGCACCTATAAGTACGGACTGATTATCGCCAGTTGTGGCGGTCACACCTGCGATACCCATAAATACAAGGAACAGGAATACAAAAGTTGCGATAACTTCCTGGAAGAAGTTTAGTACCATATTCTTCTCAACGGGATAAGCAGCGAAGATTCCACGCTTGGGTGCATCGCCAGATGCTTTGAAGGAATCATAGAAGAATACCATACAGAGCAGCACTGCTGCTCCAGCAGCAAGGAACTCCATCAGTATGAACAGCAGACCTTCAACGATGCCAAGACCACTCCAGATCATGCTGCCGATAACTACACCAGGGTTGAGGTAAGCAGGACCGCCCATAATTGCTGCAACTGCAAGACCAAAGCCTACTGCAAGACTCCATGCAACAACAAGCTCAATATAGTTGAGCTTGCCTACCAGCGTCTTTTTGAGGGACACGTTACACATATAGGAGTAACCGCCCAACAGGAAGATAAGGCTACCTACAAATTCAGATAAATAAACCATATTAACATCTCCTAAATTTTATTTGGATATTTGCTTGTGCTTATTATAGCACAATTATACATATATTTCAATAAGTTTCAACAAAGTTTGATGATTTTGTATAGTTGTACAAAACAATAGTGCAAAATAGTCCATAACCGTCAAAAAAATCGTAATATTTACCAAAACGACATCTGTTGCATAATCGTCTGATTTCAAATGGTGATGTGAAAGGAGTATGATATGAAGCAAGAGAAGGTATCTGCCACCATAGTGTTAATATCAGTGATACTGGCGGTATTGTGCTTATTTGCAAGGCTTTATACTGTTGTTGAGGCTAACATAGGAAGAACGCATTATACAGGGATGATGGGTATTTCAGGCAGCTCGGTTGAGCAGGATATCATGGCTGAAGTGTATGGATGGATATCGATAGCTGCTGCATTTGCTTTGGTTGTTGGCATACTACTGGTCAACCGAAGTGAAAAGATGTTGCTTATTTACAGCGGTATTGAAATAGTCGCAGAGGTGTACAGCTATATACTGTATTTTATCATTGATCCAACAGAGGAACAACACGCAGCATACTATTCTCTGTTGGGTGACGATATTACACCGTTGCGGTTTGTCACTACTCTGTCAGCAATTGGCGTGATGCTTTGCATCGTGTTTAGGGAGCGGATCAAAAAGCTTTTATATGCTTTTTTTATCGCTCTTTGCGGAGGAGTATATATGATGTTTGATGGTCTGCTGCTGAGAATAATGTATATGTATGATACAGACACTCTTTTGGTACAGCAGGAGATTTATGAGAGTATTGGAATAGATTATTTGATAGACTTTGCAGCTCAGAAGAGCGGATTGATTGATAGTATTATAAAATATGTTGCGATGAAGCTGATGCCGTTAGCAGCATGTATTTTATTGGGAGCATTTATGCGCAAGAAGGAAACATGGAAAGGAGTAAACAAATGAAAAGGATATTTGCTATTTTAACCGCTGCGACACTGATATTATCTCTTGTTGGCTGCGATAGCTCTGGGGTTGTTGTAAATTCTGACACGAGTGATGGCGGTGTAGAGCTTACTACCTCGGTGGGTGAGGATACATCTGCTCCCGAGGAGAGCACAACACATCCCGCAATATCTGATGTTGGTGAGGTATCTGCTACATCAACTGCAACAGAAGGTCGCAACGAGCCGACAGAAACTGAAAACAGCTTTTATCACTATCAGGTTGGAGAGGTATTTCTGACCGATGCCCAATGGACAGAGCTATTGAAGATATGGGATGAAGTTAAAGCAGCAGACACCGTCACCCCTGCTAAATACATCAACGATCAGGATCTGTATATCAGTTTTATTTATGGCGGTGAGGGGCATGAAGTGACAGGATACTGCAGTGACTATGAGGAGTATTTTATAGCAGATAATTCGTTGCCGTCAGAGAGTGTATATGCATTGTATGATTTTGTGGATAGCGTAATTGGACAGAGCGGGAGCAGCGATAGAAATTCTTACAGAGGTGACGCATCTGATCGATTGTATACATATACCTATCCCTGCGCTGAGCCGATACAGGATGATGAGTATATCGCAGCGGCAAAGGGTATAGTTGAGCAGTGGCTGGAGACGTTGAAAGGTGAAACGGGCGAATATAAGATAGAAAGCTACTCAATGGAAAGCAGCCGTCACGACAGCGAGCTGCTTGGCACAGGCATTATTGATGGCAGAAAGGAGTTTGCGGTATTCGTTACTTTCGATGTTGAGGGAATTCCAGAGGATACCGTGTTCCATGAAAGTGGAACTTATGATCTTTTTGACCATTACTACTACGGCGAGTGTGTTTATGCAAGATTTTGCTGGGAGAACGGCGAGTGCCGCCTTATCGACTGGCAGAATGCCTTTGCAAAGCAGACAGGTAGCCGTATCGAGGATGGGCTGAACGGAATAAATGTAAACAATCCCGAGTATGATACATTTTTCGAGTTCCTGCGTGATACGGATACAGTTCGAGAAAAAGAGGATAATGCTGCCCCCAGAATGCATTCCAGCAGAGATCCTATCGTTACCAAAAATGCAGTAATGCTCTCCGATGGAGATATTTTCATGCTATATATTGAGGTTAGGGAGGCAAAGGAGCTGCTGGATGGTGTTATCGTCGGTAAGATGGGTCAGAGCTTTTTTGATGAAACAGGAGATCCATGTTATCAGTCACCTGTCAGCTATAATGAAGCACTCATGGACAGGAACGTTCTAAGCTTTACAAAGGATTTTCGCATGAGTTTTGATGATTATAACTGTGATGGCAATCCGGATTATTCTCTTAATCATGGCGACGGAGAGTTTGAGATAAACTGTCTTGATGCTGACGGAAGTCCTCGTGCGGGCGGAAGAATGGTAGATTGCGATATTGCCGAGGGTGACAGTCCCTTGTTCCAGATAGCACAAAGTGGCAGCATTGTTGTGTGGGAAAAAGATAGAGATACATTTTCGCCAAAGATAGTGGGAATAGACACCAACTATACTTCCACGGAAGTGGCTCTTGATGATTATCGTATCTACTCCGAGAGATATTATATGCCGGAGGAGTTCCGCTCCTACAACGAGGGTACGGATACGATATATTTCCGTTTTTGGAACAATACCGATATTGCAGCGACTTGTGCAGAAAGCTATACTATCGAGCGTATGGGCAGCGGTAAGTGGGAAAAGGTGCTTACAGGCAGCATCGCAGCAGTTGCAGCCGATCCGTATTCTCATGCTGAGATAGCTGTTGATGTATCACAGATAACTGACAGCGAAATGGCAGAGTATCGTGTGGTGTTTAACGTTGAGGGAGAAGAGGTATACGGCGGATTTCTTATGGGCAGCATTGTCACACCCAGTCTTGCGGTCAGCGGTGAGGAGAGCGTACCCGATGGAAGGACAAGGCTAAGCTATACCATTGAGAATACTGGTTTCAGCGTAGCACGCCTCAGCAGCGCAGTGCTTTACAAGGATAATAAAGAAATCTATCGCTTTGATATGTCTGATATTGGATTGCTTAAGAAGGGCGATCTCACTGAGCTTTCCGTTAAAGCGAGGGATGCAGGTGGTGTATTTACTGCAGGCGAGTACACGTTGGTCGTTACAGCAGGCGGCGAGGAGTTTTCATGGTCGACGAGGCTTGTTTCTGTCGGTGAGGATAGGCTCAACTATTTTGGCGGCACTGCTGAGGTCAGTAGTGATGGTAATGGTCTGCAGGTGACTATCAAAAATGGAATATGGGATAGATCTACCGCAAAATCTCTTACTTATAGCAGCTTTGATGTGTTCCGTGATGGTGATTGGCGGCAGGTTCCGTATTATTTCATCGCTGAGGGTACAGGATTTGACGGCAGCTCTCCCTACTATATTCAGCACCCGTTTCTTGACGAGCTGAGATATGGCGACAGCTATACTATTCAGCTCGACGACTATCACGACGAATTCAAGGATAGCTATAGGGAGTATTATGATTACTATTTGGAGATATATGATACTGACCCCGAATATGCTGGTGAGGAGCAGTACAGCTATGAAGATTTCCTTGTATACATGCTGTGGATAGCTTATCCTACGAGTGGTGAGCAGTGCAGGATAGCGATAATTACTGACACCTCTGATGAATATCTCTATTTCACGATGCCATAAACTATCATAGCCCTCCGCATTGAGCGGAGGGCTGGTTGATTAATTGCAGTAGATAAGCGAAAAAAGCTTGACAAATCCGCTTTTTGGTAGTATAATATTACTGTTGTAAATGTGCCGCTGTGGTGGAATAGGCAGACACAAGGGACTTAAAATCCCTCGGACTAAACATCCGTACCGGTTCGACCCCGGTCAGCGGCACCAACGATGAGAGTTGATAAACGGCTTTACTAAGCCGTTTGTTGGCTCTCTTTTTCTTTTTGCACTGACATTTTGGGTGTGTTCTTTGTATTGCTTTTATACTTATTCGTGATACAATATAGCAGCAATGAAGGAATAGCATATTGACATTTAACTGTACAAATGATAAAATAAGGTTACTAATATTCTCGGTGGTGATCAATAATGGAAAAGGCATGTGTAAACTGTTTTTCAGCAGTGGATATAAATGATCAGGTATGCCCATACTGCGGCTTTGATTGCTCTGATGCGGAGTACCACTCCTACGCTATCGCAGGAGGGACGCTGCTTAACGGGCGTTACGTCATTGGCAGAGTGATAGGTACAGGCGGATTTGGAATCACCTATCTTGGCTATGATATCCAATGCGAAAAGGTCATTGCAATAAAGGAGTATTACCCAAGTGGAGTCGCAGTGCGCTCTGACGATAATATAACATTGGAGCCGCTTGGGTCAGCTAATTCTGAATTTTACAGCAGAGGTATGGAGAGATTTTTGCGTGAGGGTAAATATATTGCAATGTTTGAAGCCGCCTCTGAGATCATGGGTGTTTATGATGTGTTCGAGGAAAATGGTACAGCATATTATGTAATGGAGCATTTTAACGGAATCACCCTAAAAGCCTACACTGATAAATATGGCAGGATATCCGCTGGGCAAGCAGTGTGGATAGCAGAACGAATATCGGATGCATTTGATGTTATACATAAGGGAGGAATCATTCATCGTGATGTTTCGCCCGACAATATCATGCTATGCAGAAATGGTAACGTAAAACTGATCGACTTTGGAGCGGCAAGGTTGTTCGCTGATGATGACAATGGGCTTTCGGTACTTCTGAAGCAAGGCTTCACTCCATTGGAACAGTATCAGCGCAGCGGCAAACAGGGCGCATGGACTGATATATATTCACTGGGAGCCTCATTATATCATGCGCTTACGCTCTGTATGCCCGACGATCCTATGTCACGCTTTGAGGATGACAGCATATTTGTAGAACAGCTTTCGCAGCTTCCCGACAAGTTAGCTCAGATTATAGGTCGTGCTTGTGCAGTGCGTGCAAAGGATCGATATCAGACGGCTGAGGAGCTGCAGCAGGATCTTGCCGATTGCGAAATAACATCCTGTGGATTTGAGGAGATCAGATTGCGACGGGGTGAGGTCTATCCTCCTCGTACCGAGCTGTCTTATCTAAGAAAGGATTCGGTAAAGCAAGTAAAGATAGCAGGCGAGATGATGCCTATAGACCTTGTGGAGCTTGACCTGTCTGAAAGGCAGCTTACAAATGCGCAGATACAGAATATCAGACATCTGAAGAAGCTTGAAAGGCTGGATCTTAAGAACAATTTTCTCACCGATCTATCCTGTCTCAGCGGATTGACCCAGCTGAAGGATATCTGCTTTGACAATAATAATGTTCAGGATATCGAGTTTGCAAGACATATGATGAAGCTTCAGCGCATTTCGGGTGAAAACAGCGGAGTATCGGATATCTCGCCGCTTGCAGGAAAGACTGAGCTCGTAAGTGTGTTTTTCGGTGATACTGATGGGATAACGGACATCTCACCAATAAAGGACAGCAAGGGGCTGGTAATGGTTGGCTTTAATGAAGCGCAGATAGGCAATATCGAAGCACTACGAGATATGCCGCTGCTTGAGATGGTGTGCTTGTCGGGATGTGGATTGAGTGATATCTCGCCTTTGGAAAACTGTCATAATCTTGACGAAGTATATGTGGGAAGAAATAAGCTAACCGATCTGTCTGCGCTGAAAGGCAAAAAGCTTTCAAACTTATTCTTTGATAACAATATGTTGTCTCAAGGTATAGATACGCTTGAAGGTATCTCGGTGAGTGGGACAGTTGCTGCTGAGTATAACGGATTTACAGTGGAACAGGCTCAGCATGTATCGGAGATTATAGACTACGGCATACTTTGTTTTGAACATGCCCTTGGAGGTACATGGAAAAACGAAGCCGACGGATGAAATGTTAATTGCCCTTTTCCAAAATGGAAAAGGGCAATTTTTATTCTGTTTCCTGTCGTGAATATATGAACTCTATTGCTTGTTCGTAAGGATAGTTATGCTCTAGTGCGTACATTACCTTTGCATCTTCAACATTTCGTATATACAGGCTTTCTCTGCTGCAGATCCTTAGAAGCAGCTGCATCTGCTCTACTGAAACACCAAGATACAATCCGATAAGAATTATCTGGCGTTTGGTAGGGATGCGTGTACCGTTTAGTATCTGATATCCGTATGTGCGGTCAAAATTCAGATGTTTGATAAGGTCGGCACGTTTGATGTTTCGTTCATGAAGCAGCTTGTCGATAAGCTCATAAAATTCGGGTGCAGGGTTGGCTTTGATTATCTCTTCGTCGAATTCATCTGCACTCATAAGCATTTTTTCAAGATCAGTAGTTTTCACTGAAGTGTTCACCCTTTCAGTAGGCTTTGTTTTCACACTTATAGCAATTATAACTTATTATACATATCTATTATACACGATTTCAATGCAAAACGGGTATGCAGATCTGCACATTTTTGAATGTTTTTTTAGTTTTTCCTAATAATTGATTAATCTGTACTATTTTGTTAATGAAATATTGCAGTTGTTATGCAACGGTGGAATACACTATCAGTGTTCTAATTAGAAGCCTATATCTGTTAAGCATAATTGCATTATCTGTAAGGTGTGCAAATCTGCACACCAATTTCGGATTTCTGTATGGTAAAATTAACTTGATATACATTGCTTTTTCGATATAAAATTGGGTATATCTACACTTTTATTAATTGATGAAAGGAAAAACACACAATGAAACAGTGTACAAATGGTCATATCTATGATGAAAAGCTGCACAATAGCTGTCCTTATTGCAGCAACGGCGGTAACATCGGTGTTCGTTCGCTTAACGATAATGCAGCGCAGCCCGCATTCCCCAAAACAGAAGCCCTAAATGCCCCAGAAGCAGTATCTTCTCCTGCATTTCCAAAGACAGAGCCGCTCAACAAGCCTGCAGCAGCGCCTGCTCCTGCAGTAAAGAAAGAGATGGGTGTCACTGTTGCATTGAATGTATCTGAAAGTGGCATAAATCCTGTAAGAGGATGGCTTGTAGTAGTAAACGGCGACAAGACAGGTCTTTCTTTTGTCATCCATAGCGAAAAGAACACCATCGGCAGAGGCTCAGATTTTGATATCGACCTTGCATTTGATAAGGCAGTGTCCAAGGATGGCGATGTTATCGTAGCTTACGATGCGAGAAACAGAAAGTTCTTTATTTCGCCATCAGTAGGTAAAAATAATGTTTATCACAATGATCAACTACTGCTTGTGCCATCCGAATTGAAGGATTTTGATTCTGTGGAGATAGGCTCTACAAAGCTTGTTTTTAGAAGCTTCTGCTGCGAAAGCTTTACATATTAAGCTATGGCTGGGAATTTTACTATATCGCTGCCGATATTTGATACTGATATTAAAGGCATAGGGATTGGAAATTCACAGCATCAGGGAATGCGACCGTATCAGGAGGATAGCTTCGGCTATTCATCCATTGAGCAGTCAGAAATAGATGACCATGGCTTTGTTGCGGTCGTTTCTGACGGAATGGGCGGATTATCCTGTGGTGATAAGGTAAGCAAATATGCTGTATGTGCTGCACAGAGTATATTCGGCAGCTATAGCACTGAGCCTGTTCATATCCGCTTTGCCAGGGCTGTCAACAATATAAGCACTACTGTCACGCAAAGCTATAGTGGCGGAGGTGCAACTATGTCGGCGGTCTACTGCACATCGCAAGGTATATATTGGTGTTCAACAGGTGATAGCAGGATATATCTTTGCAGAAACGGCAGATTACATCAGCTTACTCGTGATTTTGACTATGCTGACAGGTTGCTGGACAGGGTGATAAGTGGTGAGCTTACCTTTGATGAGGCAGACAGTGACCCTAAAAAGGACAGCCTTGCTGAATACATAGGGTCGGGCGAAGTTTTGCATCCCGATGTCAATATCAAGCCATTTGTTCCCGAGGTAGGTGACAAACTGTTGATATGCAGCGACGGAGTATATAATGCACTGTCCGATAACGAGCTTTTAGTGCAGCTTGTAAAGGCACCTCAGCAATGCGCTGATGGTATACTTACCGCTGTACTTAATAAAGAATATGAAAATCAGGATAATTTTACATCTGTCATTCTCGAATTTATGTAACGGAGGATAAATCAATGAAATCTATAAAAAGGATTACCGCTATATTAGCGGCGATGATAATGGTATTCTGCTGTATAAGCTTTACTGCTTTTGCTGAGGGTAATGCTGTGAGCAGCGCTTCAAACAGTGTTGTGTTTATTTATTCGGAGTTTTCTGGCTATTGCGCAACTGGTTCAGGATTTGCTGTAGGTGAAAATGATCAGCCAGTTGAATATATTGTAACTAATGCACATGTTGTTACAGATTCTTATACTGGCAATCCCAGCAATTACATAACAGTATTCTTTAATCAGAAAGCAAACAAATTTATGATCGCAGAGATCTATTATATCAATATGACTAAGGATATTTGTGTGCTGAAGCTTCCTGAGCCCACCACTGAGCGTAAAGCGCTTCCGCTGGGTAGGGCAGAGGAGGTAAAAGCAGGCGACACCGTATACGCACTCGGATATCCCGATTACGGCACTACAGGTCAAGATTACAATAAATATGATGCTTCGGATATAATTGTTACAAGAGGTATTATATCTAAGGCAGCAAGAATAAATATGTCGCTTGACAACACAACTACTGATACCAACACATTCATGACTGACGCAGCCATCTCCTCAGGAAATTCCGGAGGCCCCATGGTAGATGAAAACGGCGCTGTTATTGGTATCAATACTCGAGTAACAAACAAGTATGCTTCTGAGACTGCTAACAGCGGTATTGCAGTTTCTGTAAGCGAGTTTATTCCTGCTCTCAATGCTGCAGGTGCAAGTTATCAGTTCTATGATGAGATAGCAGAGGACAGCGGTGATAACACAATGCTTATCGTTATCATTGTTGTTGCTGCAGTGGTTGTTATCGTAGCAGTTGTTGCAGTGATACTGATTGTATCACGCAAGAAGTCCGGTAGCAAAGTCACCAAGCCTACAACTGATAACAAGCGCAGCAATGAGGCAGTTGTTATCGGCGTAAGCGGCAGATTTGCAGGAAGCACATTTGCAATTGATAGCAGTGTTGTTATTGGCAGAAATCCTGAAAAATGCACGGTATGCTATCCTGTGGACACTAAGGGCATTTCAGGTGTTCATTGTGAGATAAGAAAGACTTCAAACGGTTTTGAGATCGTTGACTGCGGATCTTCTAACGGAACCTTCCTCGGCAATGGTCAGAAATTGCAGCCCAATGTACCTACGGCAATTCCAAACGGAACATATTTCTATCTTGCATCCAATGAGCAGATGTTCCAGATCAAAAATGTGTAAGCCATGATTATAGATACTGCGAAATATACTAGCAGCGGCGGACATCAGATAAATGAGGATACTATACTTTGCGGAACCGATCTTTATATTGTTGCAGATGGACTGGGTGGCCATTACGGCGGAGAAAATGCGTCTGCGGCAGCAGTCAATTACATAGCAGAGAGGTATCGTGGAGATATTTCTGACAACGAGATCGAAAGGCTTTTGGAAGGCGCAAATTCTGCTGTAAACAAGCTTGATAATGATTCGCACACAACACTTGCCGCTGCTTTTGTCAGCGGCGAGCGTATACGCATCGCAAATGTGGGCGACAGCAGAGTATACCTTTTCCGAAGCAACAAAGTCTATACAGTTACAAAAGACCATTCTGTTTGTCAGGTCGCTGTAGATATGGGAGAGATGTCATATGAGTACATTCGTTTCAGTGATGACCGCTCCCGTTTGTTAAAGGTGTTGGGCGACGAGGGTGCACTTAATCTCAAAACAAAATATGAACCTATAGAGTTGTATGATGGAGATGCTTTTCTGCTTTGCAGCGACGGCTTCTGGGAATATGTGCATGAACGGGAGATGGAGGCTGACCTTCTCAAAGCAGATAGTGCTGAAAGCTGGAAAAGGCTGATGCTTAAGCGTCATCTGTTAAAAGCGAAAAACGAGGGAGACAATTATTCGCTTGTATGTGGAATTGTACATTCTGAGAGAAAGCCTGCTGCAATGCCTATTCCTGTTACGATCGCTGTGAATGGCATTAATGAACAGCATCAAAAGAGTAGAAGAGGTTTTCTGATTGTATTGTTATTATTGCTTTTTGCAGCGTTATTAACGGCATTTTGGATCATGGGTGGTAGTAAACTGTTTTCAGATGGATCGAGTACAAGCAGTAATGATAGTGTAGATATATCATTGTCAGAAACAGTGGAGTCTGAAACTCATGAAACAAAGGAACACTTGCTTGACGAAAGCGATGAACAGCCTCTTACTACAACAGAGGATGCGGTTGAGAGTGTTGAGGAGCCATCTTTATCCACAAGCGAAGCTCCCGAAGAAAGCATTGAGGAACCTTCGGCAACAACTGAGTCAGCTTTCGCTGAAACGACTGAGCAAGAGCCAACAGAGACAGAGGAGCAGATGCCAACTGTACCTGAGGAACAATTGCCTGATGAAACAGAGGTTAGCCCTTCCTCTACATCGTATGAATCTACCGAACCTGCTGAACCTGAGTTATTGCTTCCTATACAAACGGGTATCCCATCGATTGATGATGATCAGATCGAGCCTGTTTTCTAATATGTCTCAATGCCCTGATGCAGGGATATGAAATTCTCCGAAAGCGAGGAATCTTTATGATTCAGATTAATAACAAGCAAATTTGTGAAAGTTGTTTTGCAGAGATCACTGCCGAGCCTTGCAGCAGCTGCGGTTTCAATAAAAGCACCTATGTAAATGATCCGTCAGTACTGCCGTGTGGCAGTATCTTGATGGGACGCTATATTGTAGGAAAAATGCTGGGCAAAGGCGGTTTTGGCATAACCTATCTTGCATACGACATCAAGACCGATAAAACTGTAGCAGTAAAGGAATTCTATCCTAACGGTCTGGCACATCGTGCAAGCGGCAATCCTACAGTTACTGTTTCCACATCTGAGGATGCAAGCGTTTTTCAAAATGGTGCAGAAAAGTTCTATAGCGAGGCGAAGCTGGTTGCTAAATTCAACGGAAATCCTGGTATTGTAAGTGTTTATGAGTTCTTCTATGAAAACGATACTGTGTACTTTTCTATGGAGTACCTGCACGGCAAAACTCTCAAAAAATATATAGATGAAAACGGCGTGATAACAGAAGCTCAGGCGGTTTCAATAGCGGACAGTGTATCATCGGCATTATTGGCGGCACACAGTGCTAATGTAATGCACCGTGATATTTCACCCGATAACATTATGCTTTGTGATGACGGTACTGTTAAAATTATCGATTTTGGTGCTGCACGTCAGCTGGTATCTCAGGGTTCACAAAACCTTTCTGTTATCTTGAAACAGGGCTTTGCGCCTATTGAGCAGTATCAGAAAAAGGGCAAGCAAGGCCCTTGGACTGATATTTATTCGCTCGGTGCAACGCTTTACTATGCTCTGACTCTTGATACGATTGATGATCCTATGTCACGAATGGAGAGCGATGAGGAATATCAGTCAAACAAGCACGGTATTTCAGAGCCTTTGTGGGAGATCATCCGCACATCTACAATGCTGAAGGCAGCTGACAGATATCAGGATATTTTCCTTTTCAGAAATGCTTTAAGTGCAGCAGGCATCGCACCTGATCCGATAGTCGCTCCTAAAGATGAAGAAAAATCTCCTGTTTTATCTTTCCAGACAGCGCAGCCCTTTAACAGCAATAGCGTGAATACAAACAGTGATCTGTCTGTAACAATGGCTATGGATCAACCAACGCCTCAAACTGTAACTCCTGTTTCAGCAGAAGCACACCCGAATAAGAAAAAACTTGGTATTATAGTCGGAATCGCTGCAGCAGTTGTGGTGCTGGGAATTTGCACGGCAGTTCTAGTGAGTGTTCTTGGCAAAGAGGATGATATATCAACGAGTGGTACATTGCAACTGGATGATATATCTCAGAGCGATATGGTGTCTGATACTCCGTCTGATCCTTACGAAGAGGTCACCACTCCCAAAACTACGACTATTCCTGAGCCTGTAGAAGAATCTGAGCCTGAAGCCACTACAACACAGTCATCAACTACCCCAAAATTGCCGGAGCAGCCCGGAAACGAGCCGTGGACACCGTCCGAGTCCGACAGCTCTATATCTGAACCTGAGGAAACATCGACCACTCCCGAGCCCGTAGAAGAATCCGAGCCTGAGGTCACTACACCCAAAACGACGACAACTCCGAAGCCCCCTGTTGAATCACAGCCAGAGGAAGTAAAGGAAGTATGGGTAGCAGGAAGCTATATACCTGTGGATACAACTGTACTTGATCTTTCGGGAAGAAAGCTGACAAGTGCTGATATCAAAAACCTTAAATATATGACATCGCTTACCCACATCAATCTGAGTGACAATTATATAGATGACCTTTCGGTGCTTGGCAATATTCCTACGCTTAAAGAAGTAGATGCTAACAATATTGGCGTATCTGACATATCATTTGCAAAGAACCTGCCTAATCTCGGTATACTTGTAATGAACGGCAATAACGTTACCGACATATCTCCGTTGAAAAATTGCAATAAGTTGAAGAAGCTTTGGCTTTGTGATAATGCAGTGACAGATATTTCTGCGTTGAAGGGTAAAAAACTATTGGAATTGGGTCTTAACAATTCGCCTATATACGATATTTCTGCACTTGAAGGCATGAATACACTGACTTATCTTCACCTTTACAATTGCGGAATAGCTGATATTTCAGTTCTTTCCACTTGCATAAGCCTCAAGACAGTTTATCTGCACTATAACTATATTTCGGATTATTCGCCTTTGGTAGGTCTTGAATATCTGGATCTGGTTTACTTGGATGGTAATATAATGGATGAAGAGATCATCACGACATTGTATGGATTATCTATCTATTCAGAGTTATATGTTCGTGATATGGGTATAACTGAAGCAATGGGAAATGAGCTTTGTGTAAACACCACAAGTACTAATCCTGCAGGCGGTAAGATCTACTGGTAATATGAGGAGAGATCTATGAAAAAGTATCTGATAACTGTAGTGTTGCTTAGCTTCATCTGCATGAATGTAGGCTGTTCAAGCGGAACTGAAGGTGACGCACCTGTTATCTCAACATCATCTCCTATATGTGTAACAGGTATAAGTATATCTGGTGATACTGTAAGTGTGCCGTATGAGGATCAAGATGCTTTACTTGAAGAGTCACTCAAGATGCTGACGATTATTGATAATGTTGTGACAGATTGCGATTCATTTGCTTCAGGCACAATTATGATCCCTGACGGCGTGAAAGCTGTCGGGGAGAAAGCCTTTGAAGGCTGCAACCATATAACCTGTATAAGCCTTAACGAAGGCATTGAGAAAATTGGTGCGTATGCATTTTCGGGTTGCAGTAGTCTTACAGAATTGTACATCCCGTCAACTATCAGATACATAGATGAAACGGCATTTGACTTAAGTGATAATATAACTGTTATCTATAATGATAATAATTATACCAAAGACAATATCAACGAACTTTATGCAGTGGTAAACGGCTGATTTTATATTCTATCAACATACTACATGGAAAGAAAGGATACTTAATATGTTCGGGGATAACTGTGTTTCAAAAATATCTCCCAAGTTCATCAGTGATGGAGAAACAAGGTATAAGCTAAGCGATTTTATCACTAAGAATGCAAATGAGGTAAAACTTACCAATGATGAGCGCAAGCAGCTTTTGACAATATTCAATCCTAAAAAACGAGTACATAGCGGTATTTTGCTGTTGGCGATTGCTTTTTTTACATTAATTATGGGCATTACTTTTTGTGCGATAATGAGGGTGATAGAAAGCTTGTTAGGGACAGTAGTATGCCTGCTTCCCAGTATCATTTTGTTCATAGCAGGGATCTATATGATATCTACAGCCCCTAATATAGAAAAGAGCGTAATCAAAGCTTACGAATTCACCGTAGAGAATATGAAGCATATGTATCTGGTCAGGGTTACAAGGCATAGTAAATATTACCAAACAGAGGATCTTACATACATTACTCTGCAAACGGCTGTCAGATACGGATTGGGTGGAAAAGTTGGCGCAGTAAATAAGTATTTTCTATATCTTCAGCTTGACGGGAAATGGGTAGAGATAGCGAACGCTGAAAGCTATTCGCCTATCAGATTTGGCATAAAAATTGGAGATAAGGTTCGTTGTGCTGTTCTTGAGTATGGCAAATACTGCTACATTTCGTTGTATTGAGAAAAAGAAGAGGAAGATAGTTGTATGATTACAAGTGAAATTAATTTTAAATGCGACGGTAGAACAAGCTATATGATCAGCAGCTTTGTACCAAAGGACGCATCTGAGATTAGGCTTACAAATGATGAGCGCAAGCACCTTCTCACTATATTTAATTTCAGACAGCAAGTATATACAGGTTATTTTCTGTTGATAGGTGCTTTCTTCGCATTTATTGCAGGATTTGTTTTTTGGGGTATATCAAATATAACGGAGAATGTATTTGGTGCTTTATTGTGCTTTCTTACACCTGCGATCGTCCTGCTAGTGGTGGGAATATATCTGATAACCACTGCGCCTAATATTGAGAAAGTTGTTATAAAGGCTTACGAATTAACCGTAACTGATATGCATCATAAGTATTATGTGTATACCTCGGAGGATGATCCCAAATACTACGAAACTGAAGCGCTAAAAGAGATCACACATGATGATGCGGCAAAGTACGGTCCGCACAGGACAGAAGGTGACAAGCGATATTATCTGTTTTTGCAACTTAACGGAAAATGGGTGGAGATAGTTAACTCTGAAAGCTATACACCCATTCGTTATGGTATCAAAATAGGCGATAAGGTTCGCTGTGCCGTTCTTGAGTGTGGCGAATATTGCTATATTTCTCTGTATTAAGTAAATGCAATTGGGTTGCAGAAACAACGAAGTTGTCATAATTCTGAAATATCTGTTTATTGTTTAGAAATTTTACATCAGATATCAAAAAATAAGAAAAATTTATCAATTGTCCCAAAAAACGCTTGACACATGGTGATATTTGAATTATAATAATATCAACGAAACGGTAAGCAGCTGCGCTTCTTTTTAGCGTTACTCCTTTTCCTGATTTCCTGTATTGAAGAACAGCTGCTCCGTTTTGTTAATCATTGTATACAGTGCCCCCGCTGCAGATCGTTTTGCAGCGGGGGCTTGATATATTAATTAAGCTTGTTGAGCTTTTCTGTTATCATCTCGAGTATCCTGTCATCGGGGGTGGGAGGAGCTTCCTTTATTGCATCTGTTATCTGCTTTTTTGAAAGAGTGCTTTTTTCGTTAATGATGCCATTTGCTGTTTGCAGCACTCTTCTGCTTCTTGCTATCAACACTGCACTTATCGCAATAATAGCCACGCAAAGTGCTGCAGCAGTGATCCATATAAATGTATAGTTTGGCTTTGACATGATGACAATAGCGTTATATTCGGATCCTGTTTCTGCACCTGTTGTCAGTATGCCTGTATCATTTCCGATTGCAGGGTCGATAATGCCTGCAGTGTTGCAGTCAAGCACAAAGCCATTTGTAAATTCTACTACCACCTTATCAAGATTTTCTTCAAGCAGACGCTTTGCGGTAGTATCAGCGTCAGATGCGCTGTGTAGTACTCCAACGCTTACGCAATTGTTCATTTCATCAATACCGCAGCTGATTATGGGGGAATCACCTCCCATTTCAGCAATTATCGTTTCTTGCACTGCCCAAAGCTCGTGAGCAGGGTATGAGGCAAAAGTGAATTTTACGCTTTCATCGTTTTCAATGAGCGAGAGTATCTCTTTCTGTCCTGCAAGCCCTGCCTCGTCCTTAGTAGTGGCCACTGTGAGCACATCGATATTGCCTGTATCCGTCCATACTCCGCATATATAGTCGGGATAGGGGCATCCTTCAGTGGTGTCGGTGTGCCACGCCTGATATAGGTCATATATTGTCTTATACGGCGCAGGCTCGTTTTCTGCCGGTGAAGAGGTCAGATCGTTTGCAGATGTATCTGCTGCGAACGTCGTTGCATCGGTGACAGTGATCGAAGTCTCAAACCGTTCTGCTGCCGCTGTAATTGAAAGCAATGCTGCAGTGATAAGTAATGCGAATATCTTCTTCATATCGTACCTCCGTTAAGTATATCCCTCAGCCTTTTCAGTGCTTTGTTATACCTCCACATCACCGTACCGATGGGTGAGGAGGTTATAGCTGCAATCTCTCTGAATTTCAGTCCCGCATTGATGTGGAGTGTTACTATCTGCCGCTCGGCATCAGTGAGCTTAGCGAGTGCAGCTTCAAGGTCAAGTCGCTGCTCGGTGTCACTATCAGCAGGAGATGGAAGTTCATCAAGCTCGTCAAGACTTTCATGGCGTGGTTCTTTTCTGAGTGCATCAAGAGCCATATTGTGTGCCATCTGAAATATATAGGCACGGGGATTTTTTGCTGAAAAAGGCGAAGTTTTTCCTTTTGCTGCGGCTTCATATAGTTTGATAAAGAACTCCTGCAATATGTCCTCCGCTAATCGCTTGTCCTGTGTTATACGCAGGATAATTGCGAATATTGGGGTGCTTAGTTCGTTGTAGATCTTTTCAAATGCTTCCATGTTGCCGCATTGCAGCTGTTTCAGCTGTTCTGAAAGCTGTTCGTTTGTCATGTCCTCAACCTCCTTCAAAAGCTATGACGGAAAATAACCGCAATTTATTGGTTGAATTCAAAAAAAGATCTCCGATGTTACGGAGATCTTATGCTGAATATGTATTTTCTTTTACATTGTAGTCCTGCAGTCTGCCGTTGTATATGATACGGAAATCATCCAGCTCGAGGAATTCCATTGGCTTTACAACATTACCGAAGCGGTCGGGGGAGATGACCTCGCACTCTGCCAGTAGCTCTTTCACGAATTCCGAGCAGTAGTAGCGTTTGTTGAACTTGTGATAGATGTTGAATGCTGCCAGTGCCAACCCGATATAGTTGTAGCAATACTGGAATCGCTTGTTGTACATCATATCTATCTTCTGGAAGAGCTTATCGTATTGCTCATTGCTTATGTCGCTGGTCAAGACTATTGCCCTTGTTTCGGGAAAGCGGCGGAATGTTCCGCTGCTTAAGGATTCCATCACGAACCCACCAGGTAGGAAGATATAGGGTATTCTCCTGCCAAAGGAATACATCTTTTGCAGATCCTGCTGCAGACTTACTGAAACGTGGTTGTAGCAGTCGCCGGTGAAAAGCCCAAGCATTTTTGAGATCACTGAACCAGACTGACTTACGACGATATAAACCTTTTTTGTTTCTTGCTGCATTGTTTCACCCTTTTCTGCGTTGATTTTATGCAATAAGTGGCAGAGTTTGAGTGAGTGGTACAACTCTTCTATGATACCCCGATACTATCTTGCTAAATTAAGTTTATCACATTTTAACGAAATAGTCAACCTGTTTTAATATAAATGGTATATAAAGTCAGCGGATGAGTTGATTTGTATATGTCAATGCACATTATACATACAATGATCACAATAACAAACAGGTCTGTCCTATTGTACAGTACATTTTGCGCTGAGCAGTACTGTTCTTGCTTTAACAGGAGATCTCATCCAACAGAAAAACAGGTGCGACAGTATATGCCGCACCTTAATTGTTTTAACTGATATATTTGTGTATCGGTTTAATATAAGTCAGGAAGTTCATCCAGAGTTATGACATATTTGCTGTCATAAGCTTTTTTCAGTATCTCAACTTCAGTGAATTTCTCGCTGTAGACTGAGCCGTTAGCAGCAAATTCTCCGCCCCATGTGCAGAACCATAGCCACATGGCATTGATCTCTACTGCTTGATCGATATCAAAGATACAGCCGTTTTCGGTGAGTGCAACTATCTTATTGCTATCGCTATATGCAGTTGCCTGCTTGAACTTCGCTGTCTGCGGAGAATATACGTGCTCTCCGGGATAGATATCCTCACCGATTACGTCTACATACTCATCGCCGGGATACCATTCACTGTCCTGTGCGTTAAATACCCATATAAGGTTGTTGCATCCATATTTGTAGGTAAGCTCCTCGTAGAGATATATCCATAGTTTTTTGTAAGCGTCTGCGCCCTTGGCACCCCACCAAAACCATCCGCCTGAGGCTTCGTGCAAGGGTCTCCAGATGACAGGAACACCTGCATCCTCAAGACGTTTTAACTGAGAAGCGATCTCTTTGATGTCACGATCGATCGCCTTTTTTCCTTCTGGATCCTGACCATTCATTACTTTTGCGATATCAAATGTACTGTTTCTTGTGTAAAAGCCTCCCCACCAGCGTGGATTTCCGTTGTCGTCGTTACCGTTTTTGAGATACTCTGTAGGCGCATTCCAGTGCCAGCAGAAGGTGACTATACCACCCTTTTTGCCGAACTCTATCGCTCTGTCGACAGCGCTTGTTCTTGCACCGAGGGCAGTCCTTGAGGGTGTATAGTCCATCATATCAAGACCAAGTATAGCGGGATATTTGCCAGTTTCATTGTATATCGCAGTGAATTCTTTGCCATATAATCCGTCGTCACATACCTGTCCCGAAAGTATATACTTTCCATAGCTTTCAGACAGATAGCTGAAAAGTGCTTTAGTCTGCGCATTTGCGTTTTCGTTTATAAGTTTGTCACTGACATTATAGATGCTATCGTCAATACCTTTCGCAGCTTCTATTTTTATGCAGTCCATTCGTATCCAGCCCCATGATCTTGTGATAGTAAGATCATGTTTTCCTTTGGAAAGGCTTACGCTTGGGATAACGCTTTCAGTGAGCTGTTCGTTTTCGCAAGAAAACATACCAACAGGTATTCCGTCTATTGCCACATTGTTTTCCTTATAAGAGCCGATGCCCGAGGAAACAAAAGTGATATCGTAGATGCCGTTGGCAGGGATGTCGATGGTGAAGCAGATGCGATCGCTGTCATCTGAGAAATTACCGACTGCTTTACCGCCTGAAAAAGAGCTGTTATCCAATATCGACAGACTTCCGAAAAGCTGAGCGTTTTCCGCCTCATAGATATCTGTATGTGCAGGAACTGTTGGAACAGGCTCGGGAATGGTTGAAACGGTCGTGCTGATAGCAGTGGTCGTCTGAATGGCTGGCTGAGTTTGCTGAGTAGTGGCGGTAGTTTGAACCGTTGTTTGCGTTGGCTGAGTTGTTGTAGCAGTGGTATGCGCAGGCTTGCTTTCAACAGGTGATCTTTCTTCAGATGTTGCAGGGGGAGCTGAGGTAGTTGTTGCCGTTGAGGTCGTAGTGGACTGGAAAGTCTCAGTTGATGTCTGCTCGGTCAGTGTAGCAACTGTCTGTTCGACAGCAGTGGTGGTCGTATCCTCTGGTTCCTCGGTAAGCGTGGTGATAGCGGCAGATACATTTGTAGATGACGAAGTTGTCTGTGTATCAGATATCGCAGAGTTACGTTCGTTATCGCTACATCCGCCGAGTGTTAAAATGATGCTTGCAGTAAGCATCAGCGATAATGCTCTCATTTTCATGATTCAATCGTTCCTTTCTGATAAGTTAGCAAATAAGTATGACATCAAGGTCACAATAATATATAGATCATTTCAGCTATGATCACACAACCATTTGAACAACTCTTCAAAGCCGAGTGAGCTTTGAGCAAGGGATAATCCAATCTCGATAAGCTCAGTTTGTGTACATTCTATCTCTACTCCGTTTAGTGAGAGAAATACGAGCATTGCGTGAACTCCGATACGCTTGTTTCCATCAATGAATGGATGATCGGAAACCAGTGAGCAGCCGAGCCTTGCAGCTTTACGGAGCAGGGCAGGGTAGATGCTCTCTCCGCCAAAGGTCTGGAATGGTGCATTCAGGGCGGATTCCAGCATCCCCTCATCCCGCACTCCGTCAGAGCCTCCCGTTGCGCTGATCAGTGCAGAGTGAATAATTTTTATCTGAGAAATAGTAAGCTGTTTCATTTTGCAAGCTCCTTGTATGCCTCGATGTTTTTCTCAATCAGCAGACGGGAAGCTGCTTGCACATCTTCATCAGTGGCATTTGTGAGTGCCTCTACATCAGAATATTCCATAATAATATAGCGTGGCTTGTTGTTTTTTAGTATCACAACTGAGCCGTTTTTGTCCACTAGCCGAGCTACTTTTGAAAAGTCCTGCTCAGCTTCAGTGATCGGCACCTGTGTTTGATCGTTTAACGTCATAGCAACTCCTCCTTTTTGAATATTATACATGTTTTTTATAAGCTCTGCAAGGTGTATATCAATATATTTCAAAAAAGCATCGTATTGTATTAGATCTTTGCAACTGTAGCAGAGCCTTCATGGTTTGGTGATAATTGATAAAAGCCACCTATGATGTTATTTAGATCATAGGTGGCGTGGTTGTTTTGCTTATACTATGTCTTATCAGAGATAGTCGGAAGATGATCCGGCATATAGCCGATGATCACTTTTTTGATCTCCTTGTCATAGTAGAAGTAGACCCTCACCCAATTCTTCGGGTCAACACCGTATTTGATGTGGTATTTCAGTAGCTGCGACTGTCCATTTACAGTGACGGAGTAATCATCGCTGAACATTTTTAGTGCTTCCTTGCCGCAGCCCTGCACTTCCCAACTGTATTCCTCGGCATAGAGTGCAAGCTGCTCCTCGGAAATTGCCCCCTGTCTGTAGAGTGCATAGCCGTTGAGAAAATACAAGCCGTCACATAAGATGTCTGTACTTAACGGGCGTACATACTTTTTCAGCGAATTTACAGCGTTTTTGTGGAGCATTATTGCGCTGCTGAAATTGCTTTCTATCCAGTCGGGAATGTCATTCTTATCGGTCGGGAAAAGTGCCGCTGCACGGGACTTTTCTTTGTAGAATTCAAGGCTTGGCAGGATCGCTCTGCATCGTTCAGTAACAGTTTGGGTGGCTTTTGTACTTTCTTCAAGTTTAGTGCGGTATTCAGTGATTTCCCGTTCCAGTGCAGAGTTTTTCTTGTTGAGCAGGCGGTTTTCGTCCTCGCAGGAACTAATACCTCGCAGTAACTCTTCTGCATTTTTCAGTTTTGCGGAAAGCTCTGCAACCTCGGTTTTCAGCAGCTCGGTCTCCTCGCTATAAGAGAGTCGTTCCTGCCTGCGTTGTTGCAGGTCAAGAAGCCTTGCATCGGCGGTGAAAAGGATATTACCCCATCCGATACTGCGACGCTTAGGATAAGCTATAATTCCGTATTTAATGATCTTTTCAGCAGATGAAATATCTGCTGATATCTCCTTGAACGTAATGACCTCGTTGCCCTCACTTTTGTAGATGATGAGTATATCTCCTCTTGAAAGCTCCTTGCAGAAAGCTGTGCGCACGCTCTCGAAACAATCATCTGAAACGCTGCAAACAAATCCGAATGCTGCACATGAGGCGGCGAGCTTTTCGATATTCACCGTTTGGGGAATTATCATTTCAGGCTGGTTTTCAAGCGGTTCAGGCTCATGTGTATCTGTCGGCTCATTTGTGATAATGGTACGTGCTATTAGCTTGCTTTCGATTCCGAGAGCCGCAAGATCCATCTTCAGCTGCGGCTTTATGGGGTTGTCATTCCGATTAAGAGTGCTTCGCAGGACACTTTTTATATCGAACTCGGAAATATCTATTTCGGTGTACTTGTTTTTGCGCTCTGCCGCAGGTGCCGTTATAAGGATAAGCGGAAGTTCTCTTGAAATATCTGAAACAGCTTCTTTTATTCGTGCAAAATCTTTGGCAGTTTCAAGCAATATAGGTTTATCGGTGATGTTCAGAATATGACGCAAGCCTACATTTTTGTTACGGTACAGTGCCTTTACTACCGAGGGACGGAACACCTCGCACAAAGCGTTTGTGTTGTCGGGTTCAGAGCATATCGTTTGTATGCCAATCTCTACATTGCTGCTATCGGTTATGCGAAAGGCGATGTTTGTCTCGAATTTTCTGCCGCTTACAGGCTGTCTTTCGTTTTTGGAACCATAGTTAGCGCCCGCATCCGCTTCTTCTAAACAGAACGCCCATGCACGCTCCTTTTCGGCATACACAACATCGACCGTGCAGCCAATGTTATAATGAAACGACTTCAAAGAAGCTGCATCAAACTGAGCATAATCATCAGGCTCAGGCAGGTTTATTTCAGTGGGAAGCTCAGTGTAGTTTGAAAGCCTTCTGCGAAGCCACGACATGGTTTCAAGTACGCAGATATTCATCACCGTTTGCGGAGAAAGGGTGTTGTTTATAGCTTGTGCGTGTAATTGATATGTAGGATACCGCCTATTACGTGTTATTTCGGTCACTTGGTAGGGATAGGTAGTCATTTCATCACCGTCCTTGTTTTATTACTTTATTATATCACTTGATGTCTGTTTTGTAAAGATGGATGCTTAAATGGATAGCATACTGATGGTGTGCCATACTGTCACACAATTCAAAATCTGCATCAGAGGAAATGACAAAATGCCCCGCACGGAGCGGGGCAAGAGGTTACTAAAAGCATTCGAGGTATTTTGGATCCTTTTTGATCTCGCAAACAAAGTTTTCCGGAAGCATTTTGAATTTCTCTTTCCAGAAAGTTCCCATATCTACCGGTGCAAATTTCCATTTTTCAAGAGGTCTCAAGTCCGAAAACAATGGTGCAGTATAGTTGTAGTTGCCCTCACTATAGATGCGGACAGATTCTTTGTAGTGTGAAAATGCTTTGGCGAAATATTCAAGAGCTTTTTTCGTACTACCCTCATTGTTGATCTCGTAAGAGGTTAAGAGAAAGTATAAATTCCCTAATTCACCATGACATTTCCCGAATCTGCCATCAATAAAGAGGGTTTCATATAAGTTGATGAATGAAAGTAAAAGTTGATTTCCATACCCAGAAGCCTGCACTGATGGACGCAATGCGATGGATTCCGTGATTGCAAAATGAAGGTTTTCCATGAGGACGGTCAAACGCTCTGCCTGGTAACGAGCTTTTTCTTCACCTACCGTTGCCAATGGTAACAAGATCTCTTTGCTAACTGTCAACGAGTTTTGATTATTTGCAAGGATTTTAGCTTTTTCATATTCACCCATACTGCAATAAAGTGATGTTAGCTGATGTATAGCTGTTGCACGATCTTCTGCCGATGGATCTAATTTCAACATTCTTTCATAGGTGCGAACAGCTTCCTGCCAATAAGTATTTTGTGCATTATATTCAGTATCGTCTTCAATGACACCTGATGAATCATTGGCTTTGACTTGCGCTCCGTATTCGCTCCATCCCCACATCCAAAGAGCTCGTGCAAGAGTTAAGAGGATTTTCGGCTCATTTGGAAACTCCTCTGAAGCATTGCGAAGCATATCCACAACTTCTGAAAAGTCTTTTGACAAGCATCCCCGATGCATTGAATGACCTTGTTTAAGCATGGTTTCGGAAGCGGATTCAAGAATGGTCTTGATTTTTTCTTCTCTGGCGTCGTGATATCCGAATAGCTCATCGATCGAAATGTGGAAATAATTTGCGATAGCAGGAATCATTTCTATATCGGGGTAACTGCCTCCTGATTCCCAGCGTGATACAGCCTGTGGGGTTACACCGAGGGCTTCTGCCAGATCGTCCTGTGTGCGCCCGTCACTTTTGCGTAGTTCTCTGATTTTTGTGCCTAAGTTAAGTTTCATAAAAGCACCTCCATGAAATAGTTATCACCGGTGTGATTATAGTATATCACATATTTATGAAAAAACAATTATCAAATAGTTGTTTACAACTCAACTTGTGTTTGAGTGAATAGAAATAAGAGGTATTCGCAGAAATAATACCAACTGTATCATATATAGATACGGCTATTTGTTCTTTGTAAATTGACTTTCCCTCATAAAAATGTTATAATAAAATGTATAAAATAATTAACCAATACTATGAGAAAACGGGGTTAAATGTGGCATAACAACGCAAAACAGGAGGATTTACATAGATGTATAAGATTTTATTTGTCTGCCACGGCAATATTTGCCGCTCGCCGATGGCGGAGTTTGTGCTGCGTGATATGCTGAAAAAGCAGCACATTGACGGGATTGAAGTGGCATCTGCCGCTACATCGACGGAGGAGCTCGGTAACGGAGTGCATCGTGGCACTGCCAGAAAGCTACACGAGCTTGGGATAGACTGCTCATTCAAGCGTGCACGTCAGATGAACAGGGCAGACTACGAGGAATACGATCTGCTTCTCGGCGCAGACAGCCGCAATGTTATCAACATGAACAGGATAGCAGGAACGCAGTCTGATAAAAAGATAAAGCGACTGCTAGACTATGCACCTCATCCCCGTGACATTGCCGACCCATGGTATACAGGCGATTTTGAGGCAACCTATGTCGATGTAAAAGAGGGTTGTGAGTGTCTTATAACATATCTGAGGAATAACGGGATAATATGAGAACATTAGAACGAATTCACCCTCTATGCAGCTTTGTGTATATCGTGGCGGTGATGGGTGTGACGATATTCACAAGGAACCCTTTCCTGCTACTTGAAGCAGCTGTTGGTGGAATGTGCCTTCTTGCAGCATCAGATAAGATGCGTGGAGTTCTGCTTAACCTTGTAATAATTCCGCTGTCTGCGGTGATAAATCCTTTATTCTCACACAATGGTGTAACAGTGCTGTTTTTTATCGGTGACACTGCAATAACAGTTGAAGCCATCGTTTATGGCGCAGTTTTTGGGTTGATGCTGTCTGCGGCATTGATGTGGAGTGTATGTTCAACAGTGTATCTTACCTCAGATAAGTATATATGGCTTTTGGGTAGGATACTGCCCTCAGCAGGGCTTACTCTTAGCTGCTCGCTAAGGTTTGTGCCGCTGTTTATCCGTAGGGGAAGAGAGTTTGCTCTGTCGCAGGGAGCTTCATCAGTCGTAGAGTATCTGCGAGCATATTCTGCAGCCATCGGCTACTCGGCGGAGGAGGCAATGTCAGCCGCCGACTCTATGAGATCTCGTGGCTACGGCAGTGCAAAGCGTACTAGCTATTCGTTATATCGTTTTGGCGCAGTGGATACACTGGCTGTTTTGTTGACATTGGTACTGTCAATCTTTACAGTGGCTCTGTTACTTATCGGGGCAGGGGAGTTCAGCTTTTATCCCAGTATGTCAGTGCTGAGATGTACTTCCGCTGATATCGCACTTTATGTGGTATTCGGGTTACTTTGTCTGTTGCCGTCATTTGTTGCTTTTGTAGAGAATGTAAGGAGAGCAGCAATTCTATAAATTACAACGCCCCGAGAAGCGTTATTATGCTTCTCGGGGCGAATCATATTTTGACTATCACACAAAGCTCCAACTGTCGAGGCAGATACCCTCGTGCGATATCATAAAGTACAGGTCGTGAATGCCGCTGAGTGGCTCTGTGAGCTTACAATATACTCCCTGATAATCGTCGTTTTCAAATTCTAAAGCGGCAACTGCCGGGGTCATCATGTCGTCGATGCGTACTTCGATCCTGCCGCTGCCCGTAACAACTGCAGTGAATGCTTCTGCGGGCATGGTGTCGAAATCAACGCCCTTTACATATATCCATGCGCCGTTCTCAATTGCCTTTGCAGCCTTTACGAGAGTGCCATCAATGTCATAAGAAACTCCGCCTGAGGTGAAAAAAGTTTCGCCTTGATTTTCACTGTGAGGATCAACGTATTTTATTTGGGATGTGCCTGTAGTGGTAGATTTAGTCTCGGTGATGCTTATGTTTTCCTCGTCTACCTCTATCTCTACTACACTAAGACTGCGGAAACCGCCTCTTGTTTCCATCATCGACTGGCGGAGCATATTGTGATGGAACATATAATATTTACCCTGATACTTGTGTAGGTGAGAGTGGTTGTTGCAGTAATCCATACCACTTTCTCCTGGGTTCAGAAAATAGTCGTTTTGATACTTCCAGCTATCGCTGTCGAGTGGGGTCTTAGTGGTCATGTAGCTCATGCTGCAGGTGGCAGGGGGCAGGGCTCCCTCTATCTCCCATTTTGAGCGGCTGTCCCAACTGTTGTTGTAGGTGTACACATAAGTGCCGTTTATGTAGTTAAGCTCGCTTGCTTCAAAGAAATATGGAGCCTTGATCTCAACAAAATCGCTTGCAAAGCTCATCATATCTTCTCCTAGTTTTACTATTCTTGAAACACCTGGCATATAGTTGCTGCCTCCTGGTGCTTTGCCGCCGCCAAAGCTGAGCCAGCCAGTACCGTTTTCGTCGATGCATACGCCTGGGTCAAAGGGGTTTGGGCAGTTGGTGAGTCCTTCAGTTGAGGAAGATACCAAAGGTTCGCCGAGAGGGTCGCTCCACGGCCCGCAGGGGTCTGTAGCGGTGATAACTCCGACACCGCAGCCGTTATTGGAGAAGTAGAGATAAAAGTGAGTCAATCCATCGTCCTCAACACGGGATACTATTGATGGAGCCCATGAGCTGATTATCCACGGCGCAACAGCCTCAGTATCAATGATGCCGTGGTATGTCCAGTTTACCATATCATCAGTGGAGAGAATGACAAAGGATTTGATGCTTTCGTATGTGTTCTTGCCATCGTCACCTACGGTATCGTATTGCTGATGATCGTTTGTACCATAGACATACAGCCTTCCGTCATATTCGACTGCAGTTGGATCTGCGCAGAAGATATTGGCAGAAATGGGATTTGCATTGGTATCTGACTTGTAGAAATTATTGCTTACGTGAGTGAGAGTTATTCCGTTGTTCAAGGTTTCGATGTATCCTTCAGTTATTTTTTGTTCAAGCCTAAGTTCTGATTCTGACGGCTCGTTTGGTTGCATTGCACAGCCTGTAAGCAGTGTAAATACCGAAAGCAGAGCTGATAAAATATGCGTTTTCATGGTGATACTCCTTTTTATCGCTGACCGTGCTTGTTGATGTAAGTTTTGCTTTATATAAAGTATAACAAAAACAGCGGCACATCACAATAGCCGTAAGTGCCGCTGTAGGTTACATTTTGTGCTAAACGCAGCTGCGATATTCAGTTGGAGTCATACCGACCTTTTCCTTAAAGCAGCGCATAAAACTGTATTCATTGTTATATCCGCAGCTTGCTGCTATATCTCTTATACAGAGATTTGTGCAGCGCAGCAGATGCTTCGCACGGTCTATTCTGCTTCCGATGACATCGCTCATCACGCTGACACCGAAGATCTTTTTGTATAGATGCTGGAATCCCGAGCGGCTCATACCTGTTTCTGCTGCCATTCCGTCAACATCGGGGATGTTCTCAGGCATGGCATAGATGCGGTTTCTGAGATGATGCATTGTCTGATATTTCTCCGATAGTATCTGCGAGCCTGCATGGTGCTTCATGCTTATTGCACGGCTCAGCTTCAGAAAAAATATATCCATATAGTGTGACAGTATCTCTTCATTGTAGCTGTCTTTGGAATGATGCTCAAATGCCATGAACCTTACAAGCTGCGACAGTTCTTCCATATTATATACCTGAATTACTTTGTCAAATGGTATATCCAGTTTTCTGAGGTGTGTGATGTCTTGTTCGGTGGGTCTAAGATACAACCAGTCATCAGTATATACATCCCCATCGGCATAGTATTTGTATGGAGTATCAGGTGAGAAGAGAACGTAAGAGTTTTTCGCGGCCTTTTGCTCAATTCCATTTATTACAAATATCGACGGTTCTTTTATAAGCAGCAGGAGATAACAGCCTGTGCCCTCGGGGCGATCCATTACAAATTCCTCACGATGCTCATAGTTGTAGCCTACTGCGCCTATATTCATACAGACCTCCTGTTTATGAAAAGCTCCGCCCTGTAAAGGCGGAGCTATGCATATCAAATATGTGATTATTTAAGGATAGAAGCAAGCTTCATAACGTATGTAAGATTGCCGTTGATATAAAGTCTGCCATCAGCAATAGCATCCTTGATAGCAAGCTTGCCATCAGCGATTGCGAGAGCATTCTCAACAGAAACAGCAGCCTCAAGATCCTTCTCAACATAATCGTAGGGAGCAACAGTAGCTACACCGTCCTTTACCTCGATATACATGTGAGCCTCAAATGTACCATAGAGCTTGATGTCCATAGCTACCTTGCCATCAACCTTCTTAGCCTTGGTATTGTCGATGAGCTTTGCAACCTTTGCAACTACATCGTCAGCGGTGATTGTCTTAGCCTTCTTGGGAGCCTTCTTAGTGGCGGGCTTTGTAGCCTTCTTAGCAGGAGCAGACTTAGCAGCAGGCTTTGCGGGCTCCTTCTTAGCGGCGGGCTTTGCAGCTTCCTTCTTAGCAGCAGGCTTAGTAGCTTCTTTCTTAGCGGGAGCGGTCTCAACCTTTACCTCGGGCTTTGCAGCTTCAGCCTTAACCTCTGCAGTAGCAGCCTTTTTCTCCTCGGGCTTTGTAGCAGGAGCAGCAGTGTTCTTTTTTGTTGCCATAACGATCAATTTCCTTTCATTACAAATGGCCAGCATACGCAAGCTCTATAATTATAATAGCATACTTTTCTCAACTTTTCAACCTTTTTCAACAAAAAAGTGTAAGATTTTGGCGATTGTATGCCGATATTCACTATTTTTAGTAAAATTGTTATGTGAATTGGATTAACCCATCAGTATTTATAGAAAAAACAAAACCGACACCGCTTCAAAAACGGTGTCGGTTCATTATGTTACGACGAATCTTAAAATTGAAAACTCGTGTGTTATGCTGTATATTATTATACGCAGCCCTGAGCCTTCATAGCCTCAGCAACCTTGATGAAGCCTGCGATGTTTGCACCAGCTACGAGGTCATCGCCAAGACCGTACTTGTTAGCAGCCTCAACGGAGGAGTTGAAGATGTTCTTCATGATCATCTTGAGCTTCTCATCAACCTCTTCTGCAGTCCAGCTGTACCGCATAGAGTTCTGGCTCATCTCGAGACCGGAAACTGCTACGCCGCCTGCATTAACTGCCTTGGAGGGAGCAACGATAACGCCCTTGCTCTTGAGATATGCAACAGCCTCGTTTGTTGTAGGCATATTGGATACCTCAACGTAGTACTTAACACCGTTAGCAACGATCTTCTCAGCCTCAGCCATGCCAACCTCGTTCTGGGTAGCGCAGGGCATGATGATGTCAGCCTTAACGCCCCAGGGCTTCTCGCCTGCGTGGAACTCAACACCGAACTTGTCAGCGTAATCCTGTACTCTGTTGCGGCAGCTGTCACGCATCTCGAGCATGTAGTTTACCTTCTCCTCTGTGCTTACGCCGTCGGGATCGTAAACATAACCGTCGGGACCAGACAGGGTAACTACCTTACCGCCGAGCTCGTTGATCTTCTTAACAGTACCCCAAGCAACGTTACCGAAGCCGGAGATAGCGAAGGTCTTGCCCTTGATGGTATCACCGAAGTGCTCAAGCATATTTGTGGTGTAGTAAACAGCACCATAGCCTGTAGCCTCGGGACGGATGAGAGAACCGCCGTACTGGATGCCCTTGCCTGTCAGCACGCCTGTGAACTCGTTTCTCAGTCTCTTGTACTGGCCGAACATATAGCCGATCTCACGAGCGCCTACGCCGAGGTCGCCTGCGGGAACGTCGAGGTTAGGACCGATGTGTCTGGAGAGCTCTGTCATGAAGCTCTGGCACAAACGCATAACCTCTGCGTCAGACTTGCGCTGAGGATCGAAGTCTGCGCCGCCCTTGCCGCCGCCCATGGGAAGAGATGTGAGGGAGTTCTTGAATGTCTGCTCAAAGCCCAGGAACTTGATGATACCGCTATATACATTGGGAGCAAATCTGATACCGCCCTTGTAAGGACCGATAGCGGAGTTGAACTGTACACGGAAACCACGGTTTACATGGTGCTTGCCATTGTCGTCTACCCAGGGAACACGGAAGAAGATCTGTCTCTCGGGCTCAACGATGCGCTCAAGAACGCCTGCCTCAACGAGGTCGGGGCGCTGCTCAACTACGGGCTCGATGCTCTCGAGAACTTCTGTTACTGTCTGGATGAACTCAGGCTCGCCTGCGTTTCTCTTTTCAACTCTTGCGAGTAAGTCGATAAGGTACTGATTCTTTAATGCCATTGGAATTGTCCTCCTAAAATGTAATTGCGCCGATACTGCGCAAAAGCGGTATCAAGCTCAAGTAGTATTATACTACATGATAAAGGTTTTTGCAAGATTTTTTTTGAGATTTTTCAAATTTTTCTTGCATTTTGTGTATTATACACACTCTGTTTTAACTTTGCGGCACTATATTATGCGCTTTTTAACACAACTCTTTAGCGCATTACAGAATAAATCCTGCATAATGTTCATTGGACATCAATCATGTACAGCTCATAGGAGAGTTGCATACTATTAATATTCGCTTGACAATATGATAAAAACGTGCTATAATACAAAACATACGATGAAGATGTGGCAGTAGCTCCGCCATCACCGTTTATCAGAGATCTGCATCATCGGCTGAAAGTGCAGGATCGGCGGCAGGGGCGAAATTTCAGCATCGGAGTATTCTGTGAAAACGCTTGCTGTTAGGGCTGAGTGGTTAAGCAGGGTGTCAGCATACACGCCAAATATGCATCAAGTGCAGGGATATATCCCTGAATTTGGGTGGTACCGCGGGTCAAAGCTCGTCCCATTTTATGGGGCGATTTTTTTATGCGAAATTTTTTTGAGAAAGGAAAACTGCTATGTCAGAACAGATCACGACACTTAGGCAGGAGTTTAGTGACCGCCTTGCTGCGGTTACAAGTGCTGCAGAGCTTGAGGAGATAAGAGTTGAGTATCTCGGTAAAAAGGGCAGCGTTACAGGTCTGCTTAAATCTATGAAGGGTCTCTCCGATGAGGAGAAGAAGAGCTTCGGTCAGGAGGTAAACCTCCTCAAGAACGAGGTTGCCGACGCTATTGCTAAGGCTACAGAGTCCCTCAAGGCAAAGGAGCTGGAGGCTGAAATAAACTCCATGCCCGAGTTCGATGTATGGGCACCTCCCGTGCTGGACAGAGGCTCTTATCATCCCATTACGCTGGTACAGCGTCAGTGCGAGGAGATATTTCGCTCGATGGGCTTCGCTGTTGAGGATTACAGTGAGATAGTTACCGACTACGAGTGCTTTGAGGCACTCAATATCCCTAAGCACCATCCCGCAAGAGATATGCAGGATACATACTATCTTGAGAATGGTCAGCTCCTCAAGTCCCACACCTCTGCTGCGCAGAATGCTATCTACAAGAAGTACAGCAAGGCGCTCTTTGAGGAGGGTAAGCCCATCAAGGCTATATTCCCAGGCAGATGCTTCCGTAACGAGGCTACCGACGCCTGCCACGAGAACACCTTCTTCCAGATGGAGGGCGTGATGGTAGACAAGGATATCTCTATCTCCAACCTCATCTTCTTTATGAAGAATATGCTTTCCGAGGTGTTCCAGCGTGATGTAAAGGTAAGACTTCGCCCCGGCTTCTTCCCGTTCGTGGAGCCCGGCTTTGAGCTTGATATAAGCTGCGCTATCTGCGGTGACGAGGGCTGACCCTCCTGCAAGAACAGCGGCTGGCTTGAGCTCTGCCCCTGCGGCATGATCCACCCTGAGGTGCTCAAGGCAGGCGGCATCGACCCTGAGGAGTACACCGGCTTTGCGTTCGGCCTCGGTATGACCCGTCTTGCGATGATGAAATACGGCGTGAAGGATATCCGTGACCTCAACAGCGGAAGCCTGAAGTGCCTGTCCCAGTTTACAGAAGACCGCTAAGAGAAGGAGGAAATAGAAATGCTTTTATCAATGAACTGGATATCTGATTTTGTTGACTTCTCAGGTCTTGACAAGTTGGAGCTTATCCACAAGTTTTCTCTCTCAACTGCAGAGGTAGAGAATGAAATATTCATGAAGGGCAGCGACCTTAGCGGAGTTGTAGTAGCTGAGATCAAGTCCGTTGAGAACCACCCCGAGTCAAAAAAGCTCCACCTGCTGAAGGTAGATTGCGGCGAGGCTGAGCTGGTTGACGTTGTATGCGGCGCTCCCAATGTTCGTGTAGGCATGAAGACAGCTTTCGCAAAGCTGGGCGCACAGATAGGCGATATCACCATCGCTCCCCGTGCGCTTGCTGGCTACACCTCCCACGGTATGTGCTGCTCTGAAAAGGAGCTGGGCATCAGCGACAGCAACGACGGCATTATGGATATCACTGAGGATGTGGCAAACGGCACAGACCTCAAGGAGCTCTACGAGATCGATGATATCATCTTCGAGGTAGATAACAAATCCCTCACCAACCGCCCCGACCTCTGGGGACACTATGGTATCGCTAGAGAGTTTGCAGCGATTGCAGGCAGACCTCTGAAGCCGATTGCCACTGTTGATCTTGAGCAGTACAAGGATCTCCCTCAGATCGATATGAAGATAGAGGATCCCCTCTGCCAGCGCTACTCCTGCCTGCAGGTGGAGAACATCAAGCGCAATGTCAGCCCAGTAAATATGCGTATCCGCCTTTTCTACTGTGGAATGAGAGCTATCAACTTCCTCGCTGACCTCACAAACTATCTCATGCTTGAGATGGGTCAGCCTATGCACGCTTTCGACTCCCGCAAGGTAGACAAGCTGCGCATCAAGCGCTTCGACAAGCCCTTTACATTCCAGACCCTTGACGGTGTTGAGCGCAACATCGACGAGGATATGCTGATGATCTGCAACGACAACACTCCCGTTGCCATCGCAGGTATCATGGGCGGACTTGATTCCGAGATCGTTGAGGACACAACAACACTTACTCTGGAGTCTGCCACATTCGACGCTGTTTCCATCCGTAAGTCCACAGTGCGCCTTTCCCACAGAACTGACGCATCTATGCGCTACGAGAAGTGCCTCGATCCCGAGATGACCATTACCGCTATTGCACGCTTTGTCAAGCTGATGCTTGACGCTGACCCTGAGGCTAAGGTGGTTTCCTCCCTTACTGACGAGTATGCGTTCCGCTATCCCGTTACATCCTTCAAGTTCAGCAAGGCATTCGTTGACCGCTACACAGGCATCGAGATATCCAACGACACTATCCTTACAACTCTCACAGCCCTCGGATTTGCTGCAGAGCTTGACGGTGAGGAGTTCGCTGTAACTGTTCCCAGCTGGAGAGCCACAAAGGACGTTACCATGAAGGCTGACATCATCGAGGAGATCACCCGTATCTACGGCTATGACAATTTCGATATCCACACCACTCTTGCACCCCTTTATCCTGTTCGTGAAGCACAGGAGAAGAGCGTTGAGGACATGATGAAGGATATCCTCGTCAAGCGTTACTCCCTTCACGAGCTCCACAGCTATGTATGGCAGTATTATGACGAGTACAAGGATCTCGGCATCGAGATAGAGGACAACATCAAGCTTGTCAATGCTACAAACCCCAATATTGAGACTATCCGTCGCTCCATCGTTCCCACACAGCTTTGCCAGGTTAAGTACAATGTGGGCTTTGCTGATGACTTCGGTGTGTTCGAGGTGGGCAGAGTTGTAAACGGTGTCAATGCTGATACAAACCTCGTCAACGAGCAGAAGAAGCTGGCTGTTACACTGTTCAGCAAGACAAAGAGCACAGAACAGCTCTACCTTGAGTTGAGAGATATTCTCGCTGTTGTTGCGGATGAGATAAAGCACCTTCCTCTCGCATTTGATAAGAAGCAGGCAGCAAGCTCCTACAAGCACCCCAAGAACCTCAATACTATCCTCTGCGGCGGCGCTGAGATAGGTGAGATAGGCGTTGTTCATCCCACAGTCGGTAAGAACATCGACAAGAAGGCGGCTATTGTATTTGCTGAGATAGATGTTGCAGTATTTGCTGAGCTTACCACAAAGGCTATCGCATACGACGAGCCCTCCAAGTATCCCGAGATGGATGTTGACCTTACCTTTGTCAACGACCTCTATGCTCCCATCGGCAAGGCTATCGAGGCGGCAAACTGCTCCCTCATCAAGAAGGTAAGCGTAGTAGGCACCTACGAGGACGAGGCAGGCAAGACCATTACTGTCCGCATCGTATTTGCTGACAAGACAAAGACCCTCACCCGTGAGGAGGTCTCCGCAGTGGTTGACGGAATAATCGCCGACCTCGCAAAGGACGGAATCAGTCTCAAGGCTTGATAGAATTACAGACACCGCAGAGCTTTTCTGCGGTGTTTTTGTGTTGACAAACAAGGGAAAATGTGGTATGATTTTAATATAGATATCTTTTGGAGGTAGCTTATGTATATATGTTACGAAAAATTCGGCGATAAGATTATTAAGTATATCCCTGATGATTGTCCGTGGACGATTAAATATATAAGTACGGATGAAAATGGATTTGGAGTCGGTGAGATTTGGCTTGAGGCAGGCGATGAAAAGCTGAAGATAATCGATTGCGACTATTGGATGCATGGCACTCCAAAGCTTCCTTTTGGCAGCGTTGATGATTATTTTCAGGTAAAGTCGGAGGCCAAGCGGTCTTAGGAAGACAAGAAATCTACTCAACTCCTTGGCTCACAGAACGACATGGC
>JAZPZN010000127.1:0-3548 GCA_045544715.1 Oscillospiraceae bacterium
TTGCGGAAGCGTTGCTGTTGTCAGAAACGGACACCGCAAAGACGGAACTCAACGCTATTGCTGCAAGGATTGCAGAAAGTCTTTTGTAATAGCGACAAATTCGGTCTTTTCGGGGACGAGAAAGCCGTTTGAGGTCTGGCATCTGTTTATCTAGTGTATGCTTGACGGCGATTCTGTAAGAGAAGCCGCTGAAAAATGTGGGATTCACAGAAATACCGCATTTATATGGCGGCATAAAATTCTTGACGCTCTGCAAAATATGATGAATGCGGTTATTCTTGAAGGAATAGTGGAAGCAGATGAAAAGTTTATGCCCATTTCTTTCAAGGGAAACCACAAAAAGAGCAAAGTGTTTCTGATGCCACGAAAAGCACATAAAAGAGGGCATTCAACGCACAAGAGAGGTCTGTCCAAAGAAAAGGTATGCATACCTTGTGCGGTTGACAGAAACGGCTGTTCCGTTGCGAAGATTGCTAATCTTGGCAGAGCTGCAACAAAGGATATTTCTAATGTTCTGGGCGGCAGAATCAAGACTAAATCCTTAATGTGTACGGATATGCTGAACTCATACAAAGGGTTCGCAGAAGCAAATAACCTTGAACTGATACAACTGAAAGGCGGTAAAATCAAGCAAGGGATATACCACATACAGTACATAAACTACCCACCTTGACATCAGCAATACCGCAGTTACATCTGAGAATTTCAGCTGCATAGACAACCTCTATACGCTTCACACTACTTCCTTTGCCAAGCTAACAGAGCGTGGCTTTGACGGCAGCAAGGCAAGTGACTGGACTGGCACAGAATATAACGCTGAAACAAACTCTCTTATAAATGTGACCCCCGATATCGTTACATACTCTTATGATGTAGGAAATGATCTCACTACTACATTGACGCTTATGATCGATATCACCACGCCACAGAATATAAAGGCGATAGCAGGTAATGGTCAGGTAACACTGAACTGGGATGCTGTTAAGGGAGCTACCAAGTACGCAGTTTCCGTTTACAGCGGCGGCAAGTACTTTGTTCAGACTATGGATCTGACAGATACCACTTACACCGTAATGCCTCTCAAGAACGGTGTAACATATCAGTTCCTTGTACAAGCATATATCAATGGCAAGTGGACTACCGCATCAACAGCAGATCTTATAACCGCTACCCCCAATGCATAACGTATTAGCCGACAAAGCGATGCTTTGTCGGCTAATTTATATAGAAAGCCATAAAACTGTAAAATATATGATATAAATGATAGTGATTTCGGTACAAGCCTGTCATATTTGTCCCATATACCGCATATATTCCAACAAAATCGCAAGACAAATCTGACAACGGAGGAAAAACTATGCAGACGATTTCATTTTCAAAACGTACAATAAAAAGAGTAGTTGCAATTTCTTCAATTGTAGCAGCTACGGCGGCAGTGGGTATATTCGCTATCGTGTCCTCTGTCGGAACGCAGGCAGCAGGCAAGATGCTACCCATCTACAGCGTTGACAGGGGTGATAATAAGGTTGCGATCACCTTTGATGTGGCATGGGAAAATTCCAACACTGATGAGCTCATCGAGATACTCAACGAATATGATGCAGAAGCAACATTTTTCGTTACAGGCGACTGGTGTGACAGATATCCAGATGACGTGAGAAGATTCCATGATGCAGGCCATGAGATCCAGAACCATTCAGACCAGCATCCACATGTTGAAGGCATCAATGTGAACGAACTGATCGCCGATACAAACGAAGCATCCCGCAAGATCGAGATGCTTACAGGCGAAGCCCCGAACCTATACCGTGCTCCCTACGGCGAATACGACGATTCGATGATGACTACGTTGGAGGGTATGGGCTACAAAATCATCCAGTGGGATGTTGACAGCATAGACTGGCAGGAGCCTACCCCCGACGAGATCGTTAAAAGAGTGATGGCTAAGACCGAGTCAGGCTCTATACTGTTGTTTCACAACGATCTTGAAAACACCACCGAAGCCCTGCCACAGATACTTGAGCAGCTTTCGTCAAAGGGCTACGAATTTGTATCGGCAACCGATCTTATATACCACGAAAACTACACGATCAACGCCGAAGGCAGACAGATACCCGATGTGCTCAGCAGTCTTGGCATCAATACCGACAATGTTGATGCAGTAATGGCAGAGTATTCTGACGAGATAGCTGCTGCAGGTTTCTCAGAAAAGCAAATTTCTGAAGCCGCAAAAGCCATTAAAAACGGAGATGCTATTCCCGATGAGGTGCTCGCAGTAATTGCAGATCTCGGCGAGAGTATTGCATCTGAGCTCAACGTTAACACCAATACCGATGCAGAAGAAACCACAGACAACGGCGATCTTATTCCCAGCTCCGAAGAAACAGACAAGGCATTGCCACAGAAATAACAAAATCTCCTATACTAAAAACACTCGCCGTAAAATGCTGCGAGTGTTTTTTATTCACTACGTGAGCTTATCCGCTCAAAAGCTCCATACCTTTCACCATAATGCCGTCAATGTTGATAGCACATATAGTCTGGTTAATAACAGCATCAATCATCTCCTCAATTGATAGTGACAAAATGAAATCGTGTGTAGTATTAAAAACAAATGCCTGTCATGCGCAGCTGATCGGAGCTGCTAGCTTTGGTTGGCTGTTGCACATTATGTCGTATGTTGACAATTACACAATGATATGGTATACTTATTATGGAATAATAGGCGGTTTGCCATTAAATTTATCATCGCTAACCAGCCTTAATGCAAGCAGTGCAAATCAACCAAAAAGGAATAAAGGTCATGAAAAAAGTAATATCGCTCCTTGTGTGCTCTTTGATCACTTTTGCTGCTATATTTTTCAATACTTTTGGGCCAGTAGACAAAACTGCCGAGGATTTTTTGTATCATCGGGCAAAAAGTGCTAGCAGTAAGATCCGTATCATAAAAATCGATGAGCAGACTATGAATGAGCTCGGTGATTTTTCAGAATGGGACAGAGGAATATATGCAAAGCTTATTGACACCTTGTGTGTATCTGAGGATATCAAACCCGCAGTTATAGGCTTTGATGTACTGTTCAGCGAAGAAAAAGATGCCAAATCGGACGCTGATTTTGTTGAAGCCTGCAAACAGCACGGAAATGTGATATGTGCTTTCAGCTATGTGTTTTCCAAAGAGCTGATCACCGATCAGAACGGAAATCTCCTTGTCGACACTTTATATGTGCAGGATAAGGTGTTGCCATATCAGGCACTAAGAGAGGTGACGACACAAGGCTTTGCAAATGCGCTTATGGATAACGATGACGGTGTCATCAGAAGCTCGTTCCTGCATTTCGATGAAAATGGGGAAAAAGCCTCAAGCTTCAGTGCTGCAATATATACAGCATACTGTGAAAGCAATGGTATTATCCCATCGCTGCCTACAAATAAAAGCATCTTCCCATTCCGATACAGCGGCGGCGTGTCAGAATATGAGAACATATCACTTAGTGATGTGCTTAACGGAAAAATCCCTCCTCAGGCATTTGATGACTGCATCATTC
>JAZPZN010000128.1:0-11381 GCA_045544715.1 Oscillospiraceae bacterium
TATCGAATGGAATACAAATGAGCAAAGAGTCAAATCACCGACACAACTTGCGGCAGTAAAAGTTGATGAACAATGGAATATTGTAGACAGATTCAATTCGTTGATCCGTCCCCGCGATGAGAGTTTTTATGATTGGAAACATATATCTTACAAGGGAGCTAATGCTGACAGTTTTCTTAATGCCAGAAATGCTTATGGAGTTCTGAGTGATTTTCTGCGCTGGCTGGATGAAGATGATATCTTACTTTGGTGGCGGGAAAAATCTGCAAAACTTTTCCGTAGGTTGGTAGGGAATATATTTAAACAGACCGATGAACACAGGTATGTGGTGGTTTGTGATTATGTGTATGAGTTTTTACGGGGGCAGCCATTTTCTCATGGAAGCGCATATAAGATTGCTGAAGGGCGAGGAATAGATACCCTCTCCCGACTGGAAAACTGTGCAGTGAACGATGTCCGTGTTATGCAGGAGCTTCTTCGGTATATTGCGTATCCGCAGGAGTTGATGCTGAAGCCGCTTGTGCCTTCTGAGAAAGCGCCATCTGTTCAGGTCAGAGCCAATGCTGATCAGAGATATCAGTATGATCCATCAGCAAATATGATACATATTCTTGAATGTGATAAATACGATCATTCTGATATGACTGTTAAGGGGTATCCTAACTTTAAAACAGCTAGGAAAATGAATTATCTTATCTGCGAATGCTGTAAGAATGATTATCAGGCTGAATTGAGGGAAAAGAATCGGAAAATTGTAGATAATTCTCAATATACTTATATTTACACTCCCACATCAAATGTATTCCATAGATGGGATTGTGAGCTGGTACTTGACGCTAAAACCATTATGGGTACGAGGCATTACAGCACGGTAATAAATACTGGCAGGATCCCTTGTAAGACGTGTGAGCCTACTGCTACTGACAGACACAGGCAATTATCACCCTATGCCCGACAAATGCAGCTGCTGAATGAGGTCACGCAATCCTCAACAGGTGAAATGTCGAAGGCGCTGCATCGTCAATGGGTCGCGGCAAAGGATCGTGAAGAATTGCTTAATGATCCATCTCTTTCGCAGCAGGAAATATCTGATATTTATACGCTTACTCAGCCGAGATTCGTATTCTGGGCGGCAAAGGGATATTCATTCTTTCATCACCGTGGGTGTCCGAAGCTGCGAGGGGTATCAGAGTTGAAAGGTTTTTCGACATTCAGAGATGCGACCCGTGCAGGATTTCGTCCATGCCGTCAATGTAAACCGTCCGCAAATCAGGATATTCACCTTTCGATCCCTATTACCAGTACACAGCGCAATAACGATACAATTGAGGAAATAGAGCCGCTTTGCAGGGATGCGGGATATGCGTTCAGTTATGAAAGCCAGTATTTCTGCCTTGAAACGCTTGTGGGGAAGTGGCGCATCAATACAAGTACATCTCCCATAAAGCTGCAACATATCAATCTTGTGAAGTCACTGAATGAGGTAAAGTACCATAATCAGCCGAGGCTATTCCTGTCATTCGTGGATGCGTTTCATTATATCAAGAGGCATGATGAGGAGCTTATGAGAAAAGAGAGTCAACTTTGACATTCAATAGAGTAAAAAATAGGAGGTAGCTATGATACTCGGACTTATCGTATCGGCATTGTATATAACCAGTGAGGTCATGAAAGAGCACAGACAGATGTACGGACCTCCTACACAGCAGGAGCGCGAGTGGCGCGAGGCCATGAATGCCACTAACAAAAATTATGAGATGCGTATGAAAGAGATATGGGGCGACAAATGGAGAGAGCATATCCGATAAAAGGGGGGTGAATGTCGTGTATCTGTCTGGACTTAACAACAAGCAGCTTGAAGCCGTCACAGCAACAGAGGGATATCTGCGTGTTATCGCAGGCGCAGGCAGCGGCAAGACGAAGCTGCTGGTCAGCCGCTATGCCTATCTCGTAAAGGAATACGGCATCGACCCTGCAAATATCCTTTGCGTGACATTCACAAACAAAGCTGCAGGCGAGATGAAACGCCGTATACGCTCGCTTATCGGGGAGGAATACAGCACCTCTCTGATATGCACATACCACGGCTTTTGCGTCAGAGTGCTGCGTGAGGACATCGAAAAGCTGTTTTATCCTAAGGAGTTTCAGATAATCGACACCTCACAGCAGAAGTCCATACTCGGTGATATCTATCAGAAATACGAGCTCAAGCTTGACCACGCAAGCTTTGAGAAGATAATAGGTAAGATAGGCTATGTGAAGTCTCATCTTGATTATGTGCCGAAGATGTGCAGCACCGAAAACTGTCAGATACTCCCCGAGATAACCGACCTTGACGATACGATAATCGAGGAGTTTCTTCAGCGTCAGAAGCAGATATTCGCGCTTGATTTCGATGACCTGATGTTCTTTGCGCTGAAGATACTCACCACCTGCCCCGAGGTGCTGTCAAAGTGGCAGGACAGGCTGAATTACATACAGGTTGACGAGTTTCAGGACAGCTCCAAAAACGAGATGCAGCTTGTTGACCTGCTTTCGGGTCAGCATAAAAACCTGATGATAGTAGGCGACCCCGACCAGAATATCTATGAGTGGCGAGGCTCTGATGTTAAACTGCTGGTTGAATTCGACAAGACCCACCAGCCGACAAATACGGTGTTTCTCAATCAGAATTACCGCTCCACACCGCAGATACTCAACTGTGCCAATACCCTTATCGAAAAGAACAAGCTGCGCCTTGAAAAGGAGCTTTTCACAAACAGTGCAAGCGGTGCGGAGGTGCTGCATTATCACTCCGCAAACGACTTCGCGGAGGCTGACAGGATAATCGAGTGCATACAGGATATAAGAAAGGCAAACAGTGCGGATTATTCGGATTTTGCGGTGCTGTACAGGTCGGGTTTTCTGTCCCGTGTTATCGAGAAGAAATTCACCGAAAACGGCATTCCGTATGAGATAATCGGCGGCGTGAAATTCTTTCAGCGTATGGAGGTGCAGGATATAGTTGCGTATCTGCGCCTTATCGCATTCGACGACGATATCTCGCTGAAACGCATCATCAACAAGCCGCGCAGGAAATTCGGCAGGACAAGGCTGCAGCAGCTTGTAGCGCTGCAGGCGGGCGGAAAGTCACTGTATCAGACCTTAAAGGAAAACCTGCTGTATTCCGCATTCCGCAACAGCGGTGCAGAGGAATTCGTGTCGCTGATAGAAGGTGCAAGGGAGAAAGCTGCGGAGATGTCGCTTTCAGACGCAGTGGCGATGATATGCGAGGACAGCGGATATGAGAAATATATCCGTGAGCAGGGCGACATGGAGCGCTTTGAAAACCTGTCGGAATTCAAGCGTATTGCTATGGAGTTTGAGAAAGGCTACGGCGAGGAGGTAACGCTGAAAGACTTCATCAACCATATCTCCTTGCAGGCAGAGGACGACGAGGCTGAAAGCGACAGGGTAAAGCTGATGACGGTGCACGCCGCAAAGGGACTTGAATTTCCGAATGTGTTTGTTGTGGGACTTTCGGAGGGCATATTCCCGTCCTACAAGTCGATGGAGGAGCGCAAGCTTCTCGGACTTGAGGAGGAGCGCAGGCTGTGCTATGTTGCGATAACAAGGGCAGAGCAGCGGCTGTTTCTGATGGACAGCGAGGGTTTCACGCCTAACGGCAAGCAGAAGCTGCCGTCACGCTTCCTGCGTGAGATAGGCGAGGAGAATTACAGACGCATAGGCGCGATATCAAAGGAGCTGCAAAGCAGCGCAGACCGCTTCGCAAGGGAGATATGCGGCGATGCAGCTGTACCACAGAAGGACGTGGGCGAAAAGATAGTCCACCCTGCATTCGGCGAGGGAGAGGTAGTAGGCATAAGCGGAAACAGCTACCGTGTGAAATTCAGCAAGCTGTCAAGCGAGCGCAATATCTCGGCGGATTTTGTGGAGCGTTTCAGAAATAAGGGCGCAGAGCCTATTCCTAAGGAGACAGAGCAGGCAAAGCCGCATTCAGAGCCAACTATAACCGAGCAACCTCCAATCATCGTGCATCAGCCAATAGAACCGATACCCGAAGAAAAAATCGATATTTCCGTGGAAATAAGTGAACCAATACCTGCGCCCCCGGAGAAAGATGAGCGTCCTGACCTGTCGGGTTACGACAATCTGTGGGAGCGCGACGATGTGCCGCATTCGGGCTGGTACTGCGTAGGTGTAACAGACCTCGGCAAGCCTGTTGGCGTATGCGAGATGTGCGGATATCACATCATCAGGTATGTCCACAGAATGAAGCACAACAACTACGGTAAGACGATAGGTGCAGGCTGTGTCTGCGCAGGCCGCATGGAGGGTGATGTGGAGGCTGCGAAGAAGCGTGAGCAGGATTTCAAGAACAGGCAATCCCGCAGGAATACCTTTGTCACGCGCCCGTGGAAAGTCTCCAAAAACAACAACCGCTATATAAAAGTGAACGGCAGACTTGTGGTGCTGTATCATGATGATAAACGTAAATGTTGGAGATATTCGATAGATAAGGTATTCGGCAAGGGCAGCTATTCCACACCTGAAGCTGCTATGGAAGCAGCTTTCGATGAGCTGGACAAGCCGTAATCATGAAAAAATTTACGGGCAGGGAAAATAGATTCCTGCCCGTATCGGCAGTCTGCAATTTGCTCGCACTGCTTTTCAATAATGCAGGCATTTTCTTCATAGGTAAGATTGTGTTTTGCAGGCTTTTTTTCAACATTGTGTGTGTAGAACTCGTTGAGTATTTCCTGGATTGCTATTTTGTCCTATTTGGTTTCCTGTGGATGAAGGATAACGTTTATCGTTTCCTTGGTTTGGGACATGTCATCAGTACATTAGCATTTTATGAAAGAATGATAATACACAGTATCGAACCTTTTAACATAATATAGCTTATCTCATTACCAAAACCTTGAAATATATTTGATTATGTAGTATAATATCACTATAACAAATGTCAAAGGTGGGAGAAAAGTGCCTGAAATCGTATTTATCGACAGTGAGATAAGCGTTACAACGCAGGATATCTGCGACCTCGGTGCAGTGAGGCCCGATAAGTCGAGCTTTCACAGCGCTTCACAGGCGGAGTTCTCTCGCTTTGTTTCGGGGGCTGAGTATGTCTGTGGCCACAATATCATCGGCTTTGATCTGAAGTATGTCGGCAGACTCATCACAGGCTCGTACACTCCCATCGACACATTGTATCTTTCGCCGCTGCTGTTTCCGAACAGACCTTATCACAAGCTGCTGAAAGACGATAAACTCCAGACGGAGGAGCTCAACAATCCGCTCAACGACTCTATCAAGGCTATGGAGCTGTTTTATGATGAGGTAGACGCTTTCCGCAGACTGCCTAAGGCCATGCGGAGGATATTCTTCGCCCTTTTATCGGATAAGTATGAGTATTCGGGATTTTTCAAGTTCATTGGTTACAATGGCGAGTATAATGCTGAAAAGCTCATTAAAAAGTATTTTACAGGAAAACTCTGCGAAAATGCAGAGCTTTCTTTGCTTATATCTAACTGTCCTGTTGAGCTTGCATACTGCCTTGCTCTCATAAATACGGGCGACCGTCAGTCGGTGATACCGCAGTGGGTGCATAGGAATTTTCCTGCGGTGGAGCAGGTCATGCGCCAGCTGCGAAGCAATCCCTGCGGAAAGTGCGATTATTGTAGATCTGCACTTGATCTGAGAGCGCAGCTGAAGTCTTATTTCGGCTACGATAACTTCCGCAGCTATGACGGAGAGCCACTGCAGGAAAAGGCGGCGACTGCGGCTGTGGAGAATAAATCGCTCATTGCTGTGTTCCCTACGGGCGGCGGAAAATCCGTGACTTTCCAGCTTCCTGCGCTTATGGCAGGGGAGGCTTGCAGAGGTCTTACGGTGGTTATCTCGCCGCTGCAGTCCCTCATGAAAGATCAGGTGGATAACCTAGCCAAAAAGGGAATTGTCGACGCTGTGACGATAAACGGAATGTTAGATCCTATCGAGCGTGCGCAGGCATTTGAGAATGTATCGAGCGGACTTGCTTCGCTGCTGTATATCTCGCCTGAGTCTCTTCGTTCAAAGAGCATCGAAAAGCTGCTTCTGGGACGGCATATCTCACGCTTTGTTATAGACGAGGCTCACTGCTTCTCAGCATGGGGACAGGATTTCCGTGTGGATTACCTCTACATAGGCGATTTTATCAGAGAGCTTCAGGAAAAGAAAAACCTGAACTATACCATTCCCGTATCCTGTTTCACCGCTACCGCAAAGCAGAAAGTAATTTCGGATATCCGTGACTATTTCCAGAGAAAATTAGGGCTTACTCTCGATGTTTACGCAACGGGAGCGGCTCGTCATAACCTGCGTTATGAGGTCATCTATAAGGATAACGACGAGGAGAAATACCTCGCTCTGCGTAACCTTATTGAGCAGAAAAACTGCCCGACTATCGTGTATGTTTCTAAGGTAAAAAGAACCTATGAGCTTGCGAAAAAACTCTCTGACGACGGTTTTTCCGCACTTCCTTACAACGGCAAGATGGAGAGCAGTCAGAAGATAGAGAATCAGGAAAAATTCATGCGTGACGAGGTGAAGATAATCGTAGCCACCTCGGCTTTTGGCATGGGTGTTGATAAATCTGATGTAAAACTGGTCGTGCATTTCGATATCTCAGCTTCGCTTGAGGACTATGTTCAGGAGGCGGGCAGAGCAGGCAGAGATGAAAACATAGACGCAGAATGCTATGTACTATACAAGGACGATGATCTTGACGGACATTTCATGATGCTGAACCAAAGTAAGCTGTCCATCAAGGAGATAAATCAGATATGGAAAGCGATAAAGGATAACTCCCGATTCCGTCCGAAGTTTACACGCTCCGCATTGGAGCTTGCCCGTGATGCTGGCTGGAATGATTCTCAGGACGATATCGAGACCCGTGTGCGCAATGCCGTCAATGCCCTTGAGACTGCAGGTTATGTCAAGCGTGGAAAGAATATGCCGAGGGTGTTTGCGTCCAGTATCAATGTGAAGTCCGTTATCGAGGCTAACGAGATAATAAATAAGTCCCACAGGCTTGATGATAATCAGAAAATGTCTGCTTCAAGGATAATCAAATCCATGATATCCGCACGCAGCATCGCAGAGGCAGGAAACGCTGACGCAGACAGCCGAATTGATTATATTTCGGATACATTGGGTATCCCGATGGACGAGGTCATTTATTGCGTTGACGTTATGCGGCAGGAGGGACTTCTTGCCAATGCGGAAGATATGACCGCATATATCCGCAAAGGAGATACACAGAATAAGTCGGCTCGAGTGCTGAGCAGATATGCAAAGCTCGAGAGCTTTCTGCTGTCCGATATCTCGGAGGAGGGTCACAGTTACAGCCTTAAAGAGCTGAACGAGGACGCAGAAATAAACGGTATAGCTGGAACTTCCGTAAAGGCTATCAAAACTCTCCTGTATTTCTGGACTATCAAAAACTACATAGAAAAGCACCACGATTCCACTGAAAAGGATACTCCTATATGCTCGTGCTATACCATTTCCGAGCTTAAAGCAAAGGCGGAAAAGCGCCATGCAATCTGTGAAAAGGTGCTGGAATATCTGTATCAATCTGCAAAGGAACAGACCTCATCGGAGAAAGATGAGGTTATGGTGGAGTTCTCTGCACTGAAACTGCTTGAATATTGCACTGATAACCTCAGGCTTATCATGCGCGCAGAGATCACAATGGACGAGGTGAAAGAGGCTCTGCTGTATCTTTCGAAGATAGGCGCTATCAATATTGAGGGCGGCTTCCTTGTGCTGTATAACGGCATGGAGATAACCCGTCTGGAGCTTAACAACAATATCCGCTACAAGGTGGAGGACTACCGACAGCTTGATGAATACTACAAGCAGAAGATACAGCAGATACATATCGTAGGCGAATATGCAAACATGATGGTTCGTGATTATGACGCAGCCATGCAGTTCGTGAGTGATTATTTCGGCATGGACTACAAGAAGTTCATTGCGCAGTATTTTAAGGGTGAGCGTGGAGCGCAGATAGAGCGCAACATCACTCCTGCAAGGCATAAGATGATTTTTGACGGACTTTCCGACAAACAGCGTGATATAATCGACGATAACGAATCAAAATACATCGTTGTCACCGCAGGCCCCGGAAGTGGCAAGACGATGGTGCTTGTGAGAAAGCTTGCTTCCCTCTATCAGATGGAGGACACCAAGCACGAGCAGCTTCTGATGGTGACGTTCTCCCGTGCGGCGGCGACCGAGTTCAGAGTAAGATTACAGGAGCTGTTAAAGGGTGCGGCTCGTTATGTGGAGATAAAGACGTTCCATTCCTATTGCTTCGATCTCCTAGGAAAGATAGGCAGCCTTGAAAATTCCGATAAGGTGGTTGAGGAGGCTACCGCAAGGATAATCAGCGGCGAGGTCGAACAGGGACAGATAACCAAGACTGTCGTTGTTATCGATGAGGCTCAGGATATGGATAAAAATGAGTTTGCTCTTGTAAAGGCACTTATGGAGCGAAACGAAGATATGAGAGTTATCGCTGTCGGAGATGACGACCAGAACATCTACCAGTTCAGAGGCTCGGATTCAAAGCACCTTGCTTCGCTTATCACGGAGTACGGCGCAAAGCAGTACAGCATGACGGATAACTACCGCAGCAGCCGCAGGATAGTGGAACTTGCAAATGCTTTTGCCGAGCGTATCTCGGTGCGCCTGAAATCAGAGCCTATCCGTGCCGTAAGCGAGGAAGATGGCATAGTTCAGCTCACTCGCCATACGGGAAGGAACCTTGAAATTCCCGTTGTTGACTGTATTCAGAGAACATGGAACAGCGGTACAGCGGCGGTGCTGACTTCTACCAATGACGAAGCTCTGCGGGTTATGGGACTGCTTATAAAGCGTGGAATACGGGCGAAGCTCATTCAGAGCTTGAAAGATTTCAAGCTGAATACGCTGGCGGAAGTGAAATACTTTGTCAAGATGATAAGTGTGGACAACGATACTCCAACCATTCCCAAAGAACAATGGGAGAGGGCAAAGGAGCAGACAAAGGTATACTTTGACCGCAGCGAGTGCCTTGAAAATGTGATGAATATGATTGCGGCTTTTGAGGAAGAGAGCGGCAAGCACTTGTACCGCAGTGACTTTGAACGGTTTGTTTATGAATCGAAATACGAGGATTTTTACAGCGATGATGTGGGCGTTGTCACAGTGTCCACAATACACAAGGCAAAGGGCAGGGAGTTCGACAATGTGTATATGCTGCTGAGCGGTGCAGATAGCTCGACTGATGAAAGAAAAAGAGTGCTGTATGTGGGAATGACGAGAGCGAAAAAGGCTCTGTATATCCACTGTAACAACGGCATTTTTGACGGCATAGATATAGAGGGCATGGAGCATTCCTCCGACAACACGACCTATCCCGAGCCCGAGGAGATCGTGCTGCAGCTCGGTCATCGGGATGTGGTGCTAGGAGATTTCAAGGGCAAGAAGCCTGTGGTGTTCTCACTGCAGAGCGGGGACAAGATAACGCTCTCAAATAACGCACTGTGGACGATGTATGAGGGCAAGCTGACAAAGCTTGCGTCGCTCTCCAAAAATGCGAAAGCGGCTGTCGGTGAGCTTGTCGCTAAGGGATACTCGCCGCAGATCGCAAAGGTCAGATTCATCGTTGACTGGCATGAAAAGGATACGGACGTTTCGGCGGCAGTGATGCTGGCGGATGTGTATTTCAAAAAGTAGAAACAGCGGAGTTTTAAGGCTCCGCTGTTTCTTGTTTCTTTTTGTGATGGGTCTGATCGTAATATTGCTGTGTTTTGGAAAATTCAACGATAGAATCAAGAATATCAATAATAAATTTTTGTGCGGCAGGCGAGTACTTGTTATACCAATAAGGGAATCCGGAAGTGTTAGTTTTTTGCTCAGAGGTGATCCCGAATTCAATTCCTGTTTCAGTAGGCACTCTGTTGTTCGTTTCATTTTTTCGAAGTAGACCGATGCTCAATAAATATTCTGTAACCCATTTTGCCGCAAAACGTTTGCAGTTGTTTTCTTGCGTAATATCATTAATTTTCTCGACTAATGTTTTAAGAATTACGTTGAAATTAAAAGGTGTTAGTGAAATGCGTTGTTCATCAGTAATATAAAAATCCTTTTTTTCGCTGTTTTTATAGGATGTTCTTATAATTTCTCCGTTGTTATTTATTACTTGTTTTAGTATATCAGAGACATAGAATAAACAACGAGAAATTCTGACATTGTTTATCATGTCGTTGTCAGGGGCATATTCATCTGTAATTGGATTGATTCCATCAGCCATCTTACGGATATATTTTTCCGCACGAATCATTTTTTCAAGTTCTGTCATTATGTCACCTCATAAACAGTAATCATTTAGCAATCCTCTTATAATACTCCTCCAGCTTCTCATCACATATCTTATGTATCCGTTTGTAGTCCTCTGCCTGAAGCTTCTTGAATATCCACGGATTTATGCGAATCATCGAAACATCCTTGCAACGCTGGAAAAATCTCATATCCGCAAAGCGCTTGAAGGGATTTGAGAGAATGTTCCTTTCCACATCCTTGTCGGTGTAGCCGCCCTTTGCAAAGATGCTTGTTGGCTTCTCGACGATAAGTCCCTTTGCGGCTCTCATTTCGTAGAAATCCTTAAAGTAGTCCACGATGTCCTCGAGAGCAACACAGCCTTCCTCGTTGACATGGCGCATTACTGCTTTCAGCAGAACAGGCTTGTAGGAGAAGCTCATGTCCATCTTCTTCACGAACTCCATAAACTTGGACTTTATGTTGTTCTGCGTGATTAGATCCCAGCCGAACTGCTCTGCGTAAGCCTTGACGGTGCTTTCCCTGAAATAATTGAAGAATCTGCTCTCGCTTATCGGAACAGCAAGGTCGGGAACTATCTTTTCCTCGCGGATGTAGCGCTCTACGGTCTCGGACTGAACATCCACCATACGCACAAATTCAAGCTGGGATATCATATCCTTGACTTCGGTCTGCCAGTTGAAAAGGTCGATAAGCTCATAGTCTGCGGCGTCTATCGGTGTGTCAAGATATGCCACAGGCTTCTCTCCTTTGTATGTCATATCCGGATCGTGCTTGCGGAGCTTTTCGGGGGCGAGTGTATATTCAAACGGGTGATACTCCGCAATGTTCAGCAGGCGGTGCATTGAGTAAGGGAGCTTGAACATATTTGCGTTGTCCACAAAGTCGAACACCAGCAGGTCGCTCTTGTTCTCGCACTTTCTTGTGCCTCTGCCGAGCTGTTGCATATAAATTGTCTTTGACATCGTGGGGCGAGCCATAAACAGCACCTGTGTATGAGGACTGTCCCA
>JAZPZN010000129.1:0-8965 GCA_045544715.1 Oscillospiraceae bacterium
GCAGAGGACATGGACGGACTTCAGATGAGCTTTCCGAGGGTGAAAATCCCCGGAGGAGGCTCCCTTATGTTTGAGATCCCGTCTGATGATCCGGACAATCCCGATTATGAGAAAGCGCTTGAAGGCGTAATCCTGTATAATCACGCATCCTGTGCCTATTGGGTTGACAGCGATGATGAGGACAACACACCTATTTGCTCTTCCGTTGACGGAAAAGTCGGTATAGGAGAGCCGGGCGGTGTGTGTGCAGCCTGTATGCTGAATCGGTACGGAACTGCAGAGAAAGGAAACGGTAAAGCTTGCAAGAATATGCGTGTACTTTATCTGCTGAGAAGCGGAGAGTATATGCCCTTGCAGTTAAATCTGCCGCCCACAAGTATTAAGGCGTTCCGTGATTTTGCAAATCTCTCCTTTATGCTCAGAAGACGTGCTACTTACGGTAGCTTGGTTCGCATCGAGCTTAAGAAGATGAGTAACGGAAAAGAAGATTACAGTATTGCCACCTTCAGACGTTTAAGAGATTTTACAGGTGAAGAGTTGGCAAATATTAAGGCATATGCAGAAAGCTTTAAAGCACAGATGAAACTTACGCTCTCCCAGAGAGCGAAAGCCAATGAGGATACTCATGAAGATCTGTGTGAATACACAGATGAAGAGTCTGCTGCAGAGCTTCCCATGTAGTAATGAAAGATACACAGAAGAAGCCTGTGTACGGTGAATATAAGGGATATCGCAATGCGTGGTATCCCTTGACTTATCAGCAGCGAGCATTTGCAGCTAAACATCACAGGTTAGTGTATAAGTTTCTAAGTGAGAAATGCTTACCTGCAGATGAATACTACGATGTGGTTATCTTCGGATATTTGCGAGCTGTAAGGCGGTATTTTACAGAGCCGAAACTTCGCAAATACAGGTTTTCAACGATCGCATGGAGCTGTATGGGAGCTGACTTTGTAAACCACTTAAAGAAGGCAAGGCATACAGTTGAGCTTACAGATACCGTTCAATCACAGCAGACAGCTTGGCAGTATATGGAACTGAAGCTTATGCTCTATGAGCTTTCAAAAAGGTTGCCGATAAGGCAAATGCAGATAGTGATACTTCGGGTATACGGATACAGTGTATCTGAAATTGCAGATGCACAAGGTTTGTCTGCAAAACAGGTGAGAAGGATCCTGCGGAATGTGTACAAGGTTCTGCGGGAGATATGTAACGAGGAGGTTTAGACGAATGAAAAAGACAGTTAAATTAAATGGCAGTGTAGTACACCCTGTAACCGTTGGTGAGGGAGCTGTACTTATCGCGAATGGAAAGGTATATCACACATCAAGGGTAGTTGCTATACATGAGTACACAAGTGAGTGCGTCAGTTTTGAGACGTTAAATACTCATTACAGTGTTTATGCACCGACTTTTCCCTTTGCAGCCGTGAGTCCGCTGAAATTCAGCGTGGCTGCATAAATAGCAGAGACTCAAAGAGAAGATAAATGATAAGGGCAGGTTTTGATGGACCTGCCCTTTGGTCGTAGAAAGGAGAATTTGAAAATGGGAACATTTTCGGATATGAACATATCAAAAACTGAAGTAATGGACGAAGAAGAGAGAAAGAAAGCAGAACACGAAGCTGAAGAAGCTAAACGCAAAGCTGAGTGGGAAGCCAAAATACAGGCAAAGAGAGATGCAGAGCAGAAACAGCTTGATGCGCTTAACGCTATGACGGAGGATGAGCTGCTTGCCGCCTCCAACAAACGCATAGAGGCTGATACCGAGAAACTGACTCGACGTAATATGAAAGAGTGCGTTTCAGAGCATATACGTATGCTCTGCTTTGAAGACATCGATTTTGCAAGGCTCACTATGCACCCACGAAAGAGTATGATTCACTGTTTTCAGTACATTAACCGAAAGGCGTATGAGTACATACAGGATGAACTAAAGGCAAACGGAATTAAGCTCGGCACAGGTGCTAACGGCTATGGTTCGGATATTCCTGATGATCTCTGTTACCAATGGGCGGAAGAATACTTCCGTGACCCAAATGCAAAAGAGGACCAAACAGAGGAAGAGAAGTTTGTTCCGAGACCGTACAAAAGCAGCGTTAAGACAAAGAAAACCGAGAAGAAAAAGCCTGATCGTGCAAAACCAAAAGAAGAGGAAACACAGATGCTTTTGGGTGAGTTTGAAAACGGAGAGTGCTGCGCATGAGAAAAAGCGAGCTTCTGAAGAAGAAATCTCTTATGGCTACTCCCAAGATGATGAAGATGGCAGCAGATGATAAGCCACAAGTAATTGAACACAGATACTGGCGAACGACGTATAAACACACCGTCTTTAATATCGGGTTATATATGCGATGTGCTGTTATTGACGGACTACTCAAAGTGGCGTTTTTCTGCACTGAAAATATGCGTCTGGGCGGGAAATTACCCTTTTATGAGCTCTATATAGACAGAGAAAAGAGTGAGTTTCTTACTTACGACCGCATTAACAAAAAGTGGCTGACAGCAAAGCTTGATATGATACGCTGGCCTGACAGTGTAGCCAATTCAGCAAAGAAGTGGATAAGTGACAAAGACAGTTCTACGTTACAGAACTATCTGAATACAAAACACAGCGGATACAGAGGACTTCTTGACTATCAGCTGAAAGTACGTGCAGAAGAGCTTAAGAGACGTCACAAGAAAGAGACAGATCCATGGGATTTAGAACTTTTGCAGACGCCGGATTTGCCTGCTGATTGGGAACATTGGGTACAGAAAGTAGGGATTCCCGAGAATTTTATGTTCTACAAGTACGTCAAAGGCGGGGCAAAAACCGGTTACTGTACATACTGCGAAAAAGAAGTGCCTATCAAAAATCCAAGGCATAACAAAGAGGGGACATGCCCTTGTTGCCGACGTAAGATAACATTTAAGGCAGAGGGTAAATCAGCCCATCGAGTTGCGACTAATGTGTACTATATGTACCTAATAAAACGCTGTGAAGACGGATTTATGATACGCGAGTTTAGAGGATATCGTGCGTACTTTAAAAGTGATTATAGAAAGGCTGTGTACTCATGCTTCGAAAACCGAAGAGCCGTATATGATCACAATGCAAGACCCATATCTGCATATTATTGGGGAGATTACAAACACGTTAAAATGCGGTGGATAAAGTGCAATATTTGCAGTCCGTCGTGGTGGGATAATTCCCAAGGAAGAGTTTACGGCAAAACCTTGCCCGACCTTTCAAAAGGAGAGCTGAAGAAAACGGGACTTTTCGAGGCGATAAAAATGCTGCAAGTTATAGACCCGGAAAAGTATCTGGCGGTTTTACAGTATGTGCCTCAGCTTGAAAAGCTTTCAAAAGCGAAACTGCCGAGACTTGTGCAAGAGTGTATGAGAAGTTACGCGGAGTTTACAGGCGACTTCTTTAAAAGAAATACAGCGGAACTTACATCAATGCTTGGTATTGACACACAGCAGCTTAAAAGGCTTCGTGAGAACGACGGTGGAAAAGCGTATCTTGAATGGCTGCAGTTTGAAAAGGAAAGCACGAGGACTATCTCCGATGAGTTAATAAGGTGGTTTTGCGGAGAACGCATATCGCCAAAAAAGCTGGAGTTTATACGGGATAAGATGAGCGTGGCGCAGATACATAACTACATCTGCAGGCAGATGAGAGAGCAAAAAATGACAAGCAAAGAGGTAATGACTACTTGGTCTGACTACTTATCCATGGCGCAAAAACTTGAGATGAATACCGATGACGAGATAATCTATCGAGTACGGGAACTTAGAAAGCGACATGATGAGCTTGTGGAAGAGTGCAATCGCAAGAGTTTTCAGATACGACTAAGAGAAGTTGAAAGGGAGTATCCTCAAGTAAACAGGATATGCAAAAGGCTCAAAAAGATATATGAGTACTCCGATGAGCAGTATGTTATCGTTGCGCCGAGAGGTGTAAAGGACATACTGCGAGAAGGTGAACGACAGCATCACTGTGTTGCAAGCGGCAGCATTTATTGGAGCAGAATACAAAACCATGAGAGCTATATTCTGTTTCTACGAAAAGCTACAGCGCCTGCAAAGGCATACTACACAATAGAAATCTCACCTGACGGAACAGTTTGTCAGGTGAGAGGTGAGTACAACAGACAATATGCGGATATACAACAAGTGAATGCGTTTCTTGCGCGCTGGAAGAGTGTTGTGGAGAAACGAAAAGTAGGGGGAATGAAAACCACCCCGATTTCTATTGAAATCGGGGTGGATGTGTGTTTAAGCTGCAGGTGGCTTGCCGTAATACGTTTCAACAAGCTCAATCACGCTAGGTGTAGCATCAATTACAATGACTACGGATTTGCCGTTTGCTTTTGGGGTAGATACAAAGACGAGAACGTCTCGGCTCATTCTCTCTTTGTCTGTTGCCCATTTCGGAGCATAACGGTCAAAATAGTATCTCCTAACGGCGTTCCAACTAATATGCTTATATTTTACTCCCAAAAAGGTTGCAGAAATACCATTGCTACTAACTACTCGTCTTCGCAAGAAATAAATCAAAAACGGTAAGATTATTGGAGCACAGATTTTTGAATAGCTGTCATATTTAGCTGCGATTATGGAACTATGCGTAGTAGAGGGGAAAATAAAAACCGATAAACAAAAAGCTACACCGAAAGCTAAGAAGGTGATGAAAAGTATCATTAAGGTGCGTTTATCATAGAAAACAGTCACTTTTTGTAGTCTTTTATTTTTCATGCCTTACATCCTTCCATTGCGAAGAGCTTAATAAAAACATAAGTATCTGGTTCCGCCACCATTATATACTATGCGCCGTGTGGGATTTGTTTTATTAGTATTAGTGCTTTTGCTCGTTGTTTGAGATCGATCCGTAAATATGGTGCCATCATTATTCCTCGATGACCCTTCGGAAATTGCTGCTGTGATAGATGCTTGAGGAACTGCGGCTACGGCTTTTACAAATAATTCAGCACCTTCATCAAGTGCTAAATAACCAAATACGCTGTCTGTTGCTACAGATAGCACAGTTGTACTCATACCAAGAAACAAGCTGACACCAATACTAGCACCATTATTTATACTTTCAACTGTAGTCCTTATTCCATCCACAAATGCCCATACTATTGAAATGCAGTCAAACATCGATGATATAAAACCAAAGCCAAAACCAACTGCGGCAGCTGTAAGAACTTCTTCTGCGCTTCCGCCTGTAACTGCTGTTGCTATCGCGCTAGCAGCAGCATTAATTACGCCTGATATTGCTGCTTTGCCAAAGACTCCCAATGCAAATTGACCGTTATTGTCAGTGTTGCGTACGGGGTTATTTAAGCAATAGGCAAACATGTTTGTGCCCACGGTATTTTGTCCAGTACTTGTAAATCCATCTGCACAAATAAAACGTCCAATACTCGGATCGTAGTATCTTGTTTGCAGATAGTATAATCCTGTCTCCTCGTCATAAATATAACCACGATAACGAAGAGGGTTAAGTGTGCCAAGAGTATTTGCCATGGAGCCTGTGATGCTGAGCACATTGCCCCAAGCATCATAGGTGTAGGAAACAACGACAGTGCCACTGGTGTTTACAATGCCTACGATGTCACCTTGGGCATTTCTAAGGTAGTGGTATTGGGTACCATTATAGCTAACTGTCGAAGCACCTGCTGCATCATAGGTGAATTGCAATGTATCTGTTCCATATAGCATTTCAACAAGCTGATCGCCTACATAGAAATAGTCTACAATGGTGTTGTCTATGCGCTTGCCCAAACGAAGTCCGTCTGCATTGTAGAAATAATCTATAATAGTAGAGCCGTCTGTCATAGAAGCTAACTGTCTGCCGTGCTCCCATGTGTATGTCCAAATGCCATCAGATGTCATATTACCGATGCCGTCATAGCTTATACTCTGTCCATCATAGTTTGTGAGAAGTTCTTTCCATGTTTCATCGGTATAACCATACGTAACAGTGTCAATAGCAGCGCCAAGAGTACCCGTAGTAAATGCATACTCGGTTTTAGTGAGGATATTACCCGCTGTATCATATGTGTATGTCCATGTTTTGCCAGCTGCCTGATTGTTTTCACGGGTCAACTGGTCGTGTTGGTCATAAGTGTATGATGTGGTATAGTTGCCGTTGGAAATTGCGGTAATATTGCCTCTGTTGTCATAGGAGTATGTATAAGTGCTGTTTGTGCCTGCGTAAAGGTTGTTCCATGAGCTTATCAGCGCGGATGTTGTTGTGGTGGTTGGATTTAGATAGTTGATAGAGGTGGTAACGACGCTGGTGTTTCCACTCTTGTTTATAATCTCAGTCATACGACTCAGCGTATCATAGGTGTATGAAGAAGATACATTACCATGTGTAATTTTTGTTATACGATTGTCGTCGTCATAAGAATAGCTTTCCGTATGTTTATCATCATTCAAATTATATGTGAGTGTGCTGAGATTGTTTAGATCGTCGTATGCCCAGTCTACTCTAAGGGAACCGTAATCACTTTCGTCAAAGTAACCGGTCACTCGTCCTTGCATGTCATAATAATACTTAATGTATGCATGTGTAATATGATCATACACGACGCCAACATTACCATCATTATCGTATACAAAGGATTTTGCACCTAGTGTGTTTTCATATCCAATCAAAGTAATGCGACCGTAGTCATCATATGAATATGTCACATAGTCGCCGTTGCCATAGTCGGATCTAGTGAGATACCTGTTGTTGTCATCGGAGTATGTATGTGAGATGAGTGTACGATTACCAACTTTTATGTTGCTGACTAAGTCAAACCATGTATATGTATAGGTATAGTTTGTTTCACCGGCAGAAGAGGATTGCGTGAGCATGTCTCCGGTGTAAGTATAAGTGTTGGAGGTGGAACCCTTAGCTATGGAGGTTGTACGGTAAAGATTATCGTAAGTGTAGTTAGTTCGAGTTGCCTCGGTCTCTCCGGGGGCTTGTACCCAGTTTAGAACACCTGTATTTGCGTCATATCCATAGGTGGTTGTATTTCCTCGTGCATCAACAACAGTATTTAATTGGTTGTTGTTAGAAGTGTACGTTGCAGATGTTGTAATCTTCTGATTGCCTTCGCCTACGGTTACAGAGAGATTATTGCCGTAAGTGTCATAGGTAAATGTTGAAACTACACCCTCAAGGCTAGTAGATGTTAACACGTTGCCATAAGTGTCATATGTATAAGACTGGAAGGCACCTGTGGGCAATGTCATTTTGACTAATCTGCTATTAGAGTCGTATTCGTACGTTGTCTCCTGTGCCTGAAGATCGATAACACTGGTAACGTTACCGTCATCATCGTATACATAACTATGGCCAAACTCTTCTTTGAAAAGCTGTATACCATCAAAGTATACCACATTGGCGTTATGCTCGTAAACAACAAGAACTCGAATAGAAGTGTAATCGTAAGGGGCGATTACTCGTTCAGCGGCGTACTGCCAATCAATATCACTTCTGGCGTCATCGTTGAAGTCCATTAGAATTTCACTTTGCGTGCCATTGGTGTTATAGAAACGGACCAGTATGCCAAAACGTCTGCTAGTGTTTGAAAGTGGTACGGAATCGCCTTTTGCCCAACCGGCAATTGTATATACATCACCGGCGTTACCAGAGATGGGAATGTTTTGATAACAACGTTTTGCAATGTTGTACGTACCTGTTGCAGTATAAACGTTGGTATCAAGCTGGGGAGCTGCAGCATCGTGTGCGGTAGCGGAATTGTTATCAGAATAGGTTGTTCTGTTCTCGGTGGAGCCGCAACCATCGCCTTCAAGCCAGCCATACGCATCGGTGCTTGTGCTGCCTGCGTAAATAAAGTCGCCGTTCTCAATTATGTTGTAGCGACTTGCGCTGGATGAATGCTCAACCTGAACACAGTCAAAATAGGCAGTTCCTACAGAATTGTTGATTAGACATATATAAGCCGTAGTGTCGCCAAAGCCTTCATAACGAGTATATGAGACTTCAAGGCGAGTCCAATCACTATTGATTTTGATGCTTTGGCTCTCTCGCAAAAGACCTTCAGATGTAGACGCAATGCCTATCATAGCACCGCGTCCTGTGTTGCTCATGCCGGTTGTTTTGACATACGCAGACACTGTATAGGTTTCGCCATCTTTAATTGTGAAGTACGAGTTCGAAGTTGGCTGAATACGGTATTCGGTATTGTTGGATGTACGTGTAATGTAGAGCGATTGTAGTCCTAAATAACTCTGAGACGTGCTATATCCCCATGAGCCTGTGGACGCGTTACTACTGTTAGTGGTCCAGTAACCGTTGGATTCAAAGCTTGAATTGCGTGCCAAATTTGATACTGTATTTTGGAGCTTTGAAGAAAGGGAAAGCTGATTAGCTTTGCTTTTATTCACTTCTGGATCATCTGTTACGTATGTGGCAAATTGAGCACGTCCAAGACCATCCTGAACAGAGACGGTATTTCCCCAATAGTTGAATTGATAGATTTCTTCATTTCCATTATGGTCAACTATGGAAGTCTGATTGTGACCGTAAGTTATTGTGATATTGCCGCCCGGACGTAATGAGTCAGAAGCGGTTACAGTTCTAACTCTATTTGGGAGGTTTGGTATATCAGAACTCATGCCGGTATATGTAAAATAAAGATAATAGTCATCGATATCCACAACGTCAGTAAGCAGAGTGTTATGAAGATAACTATAGAAAGAGCATTCTCCGTCTGGGTATCTAATATACTCTAAACAAGTGTCTGTAGTGTACTCATATGTGAGTGAAGTGATTTCGGTAGATTTATTGCCATAAAATGCAATTTTACTTAAAAGACCGTTTGAGTTGTAAGTGAACTTATAAACTCGACCAGCGCCATCAGTTATAGTTGATATTAGTTTGCCACTGGTAGTAGTGTATGTTATAAGAATGCTACTTACTGTAGCTTGATAATTACTAATTTGAGATAGAC
>JAZPZN010000130.1:0-9380 GCA_045544715.1 Oscillospiraceae bacterium
ATAGCCAATTGCTATCCTGCTGTACGCAAGGAGAAGTTCCGCCTCAACGGGAAAAATCTCTGGGCTGGAATGGTATCAGCATAAAGCAGGTAGAATTTGGTACAGATAAGGAGGATAATAATGAATAAGAAATTAATTAAGAATAACAATTCGGAATTACTTTCGGGCAAGATTCCGAATCGTAATACCGCCGAAGGTACTACCTCGCCCGAAAGCTATAATACACCCATCAGCTTTAAGGTGACGCCAAGCCAGAAAGCATCTCTGGAAAGCGAAGCCCAAAAACGTGGTACCAGCACCTCGGTGTATGCGAGAGAGCGGCTGTTTCAACCGCCGCATCAGGACATAATAATTGCAGAGGGAGGTGATATCCTGCAAAAAATGGCTCTGATCTATAACCATCTTCTGGATATACGGGAGATACTTAACAGTAAATCCTTTTCTCAGCAAGATGTTATGGGCTGCCTGAACAGTATCCTTCTGAAGCTGGATCAGGTTACCGCCTGTCATACTGATATCATCGAAAAGATATCTTATATATTCAATGCTATTGACGCGATCAAGGAGAGATTTATAGAGCAGGCAGAAAATGCAGAGGATACCACGGAATACGCTGAGGATTCCATCACCGACTATGAGGAAGGCGGTGATGAGTAATGGCGATCCTGAAATCTATAGGTATGAGCTCCACTGATTTATCCGTACTGGATAAGATCGACAAGTATATATCCGATCCTTCAAAAACCCCGCCTGACGGCGTGGGAGGATATGGGTGTCCCCCTGACCAGTGGAGGGCCTGCAATTGTGCGGCAAAGCGGTATTATCGCAAGATATACAAGCGGCAATGCAGGCAAATTGTAATAGGCTTTGATCCCCATGATAAAGCGGATGTGAAAAAAGCTTATAAAGTTGCCCGTGAGATCTGCGGTTTTTTCGAGGGCTATTATGTGAAGTTTGCTGTTCACACAAATACACAACACATTAATATACACTTGATAATAGGTAATACATCATATATTACCGGAAAACAACTTGATATGTCCAAAAAAGATCTTTTGGACTTCAAGAAATACTGTTCAGATGTCCTGAAACGGCATGGCTGTGGTGGCATCAGGATGAACAGCTATAATCAATTTAACGGTGATATTTCCGGGTCTGAAGATATCGACCAGTTTGAGATCGACAGCAGCAAGTACATCGACAATGTGGCTGAAACCCTTTGCGAGCCTATGAAGCCCGTAGTAAGTCTTGGAAGCTATTGTGAGGAGCCGCAGCAGGTAGTTCAGTTTATCACTAAAAACTATAACACTTATTATTTAGCCCCAAGGGAATATATCCAGAACCAGCAGGTGGTGACACAGCCACGCTATCAGGGTAATTACCGTTCCAAGAATGGGAATATGGGGCCTGCATCAGCACCTCCCCCTGCACTGCCAGCATTACCTGCGGCACCACCACAGATACAGCCAACAGCTTCTGTTCCACAGCTTACCGCTCCATATAGAGTGGATGTAATGCTTGATGCAGGACTAGGTTGTGTCGAACACAGGACCTTTGCCACTGCCGATGCAGCAGCTGATTTCATGAACGACTGCGCAATGCCGTTTGATCATCATTTTATGGTCAATGGCAGATTAAATCCTTTTGTACCGCAGGTTGCGGACAGAACAATTATCGTCCCGCTAGGACAAAGTTGATCTCTTTGGAACGTCTGGAACAAATGGAACGGAAGGAGCTGATACTATTATACCGCTGCCGATCAAATCCCGATCATCAATGATATATTATTGAACTGAGCAGCACAAATTCAATAATCTGGAGGTAAACACTATGGCAACAAATGAACGCTTTACAATCGAACGGTCTGAACTGACCAACGGTAATTTCGAGTGCGTCAGACAGACGGAGGGGACGGAGGATGTATCTCCTCCCGAATCTCCACCCGAGGTTACCATTGCAATTCTTCTGGTAGGCCTGATACGAGAGGGAGCCGTGGTGTGAAAACACCACGGTATTCCAAACCTTTACGGAGGTGATATCTTATAAGAAAGGCTGCATTGTACGCCAGATATTCAAGCGATAACCAACGAACGGAAAGTATTGATGCCCAGGAGCGTGCTTCATGCAAGTTCGCAGAGGAAAACGATATTCTTATTGTAAGAAAGTATATCGATGAGGCTAAAACAGGCACCAACGCAAATCGTGACGCATTTCAGCAGATGCTTGTAGACGCTAAAAACGGTGAGTTTGAGATAGTGCTGGTACATAAACTGGACCGTTTTGCGCGAAACAGATATGACAGTGCTGTGAGTAGAAATCTGCTGAAGCAATACGGTGTACAGGTGGTATCCGTACTCGAGAGGTTCGATGATTCGCCCGAAAGCATTATTCTTGAGGGTCTGCTTGAAGCGATGAACGAGTATTACTCAGCAAACCTCTCACGTGAGGTTCGCAAGGGCATGAAGGAAAACGCTCTTGCCTGCAAGTATACAGGCGGCTATGTGCCGCTTGGGTACAAGGTAAACGCTGATATGAGGTATGAGATCAACGAGGACGAGGCTGCAACTGTCCGTTATATCTTTGAGGCAATACGCACAGGCAGCACCTATACCGAGGTGGTATCCGAGCTGAGACGGCGTGGTATCAAGACCCGAACAGGCAGGGATTTCGGTAAGAATTCCCTGTATTCCATCCTTAAAAACGAAAAATATGTGGGTGTATATGTGTATAACCGCGAGTCCGAGAAGGATGAGTTCGGCAAACGCAACAGCCACAAGGAGAAGTCTCCCGAGGAGATAATACGCATTGACGGTGGTGTTCCTGCAATAATCACACAGGAGGAGTTTGACGCGGTACAGGAGATACTCGCAAAGCGCAAGCAGGTAAGCCACACACGAAGCGACGCTACGACAGAATACCTGCTGACTGGCAAGGTTTTCTGCGGCGTATGCGGCGGCAGCTACTGCGGAAACAAACAGTACAGCGGCAGGAAAAAGACCCTGTATTACTCATATCGGTGCAATGTAAGATCACGTAAGACTAAGGCTGCCTGCGGTAATCGTGAGATAAGCCGCAGCTGCCTTGAGCGGTTCGTGCTGAAGATGCTTGCAAAGGTACTGTTTTCACCTGACAGGATACCTGCTGTTATCAATGAATACAACAAGGCGGTGATATCCAAAAGCGATCAGCATACCGATGAGATAAAACGGCTGAAAAAGGCCATACAGCGCAATGCAACTGAAACGGGTAATCTTGTTGCGGTGGTAGCCAACACAGGCTCAGCGGCGCTGCTGGAGGCTATTATGGCAAAGGAACAGGAGGCTGAGCAGTTAAAGGCAAGGCTCTCCGAGCTTGAACGTCAGAGCACTGTTGTTGACATCGACGAGGATCTGATAATCCGAGCTTTCGAGTACGGCAAGGAGCTGCTTGAATCAGGTGAGATACCAAACCTGCGTCAGCTGATAAACCTTTATGTCGAGCGTATAGTGATATATCCCGACAGGATAGATGTATCGTTCAATCTGCTGAGAGGACTTCAGGTTCAGGAGAACGGAGCAAATCTTGACAAGCTGAATCGCACCTCGCCTGAGGCTCTTGTGCTTACCGAGTCAGCCAGCAGAAATGATATCATAGCAAGAGACGGAGCATAAACGATAACCCCTTTGTCATTACAGCGGCAAAGGGGTGCGTTTATTTTTGGTCCGATAATATTCTTTCTGTTCGGAAATATGTGTAAAATACGCATTTTTCCCGAATCTACACCATGTGATTTATTCTGCTCGGATTGATGATAACTGGTTTATTTTTTGATAAAAAACAACTCTCAGGCGATGAACCTGAGAGTTTGATTTATGCACAAATTGTTTACGTGTGCTAGTTTGGTGGACCTGTCACCACAGACCTCGAACATACCGCAGGGCTCATTGGAAGCCGATTCCGATGAGCTTATGGGACAGTATCTTGCAGATATGATATCGTTAAGCTGTATCTCCTGCGAAGTGCTATCCTTGCAGTAGTTGTATGCAATTTTTATCTTATCATCAAACACATAAACGGAGTGAACAAATTTGGAGATTATCGTTTTCTGATAGTGACGATCTTCGATCTCACCGTCCCTGAATTGTTCAAGCCAGAAATACAGTTCCTCTTCGGTATAATGAGGTGTCTGATATTCCTCTGCGGCTATACCCTCAATAAGCTGCTGCTTTTGCTGTTCCAGCTCGTTCAGACGGTTGCTTATCGATTCACTGAACACTCCCTTTTCGATCGCTTTTAGAATGTTGCTGATCGAATCCTCGGTGTCTTTAAGCTCTTTCTGAAGATTTCGGAGAACGGAGTTATCCTTCTCCTGTCGCTGTATCTCCATTACCTTGTTGACAATGTATTCCATAATCTGCGGTTGTAATGCGGTATCAACAGTTTCTCTGATCACATACTGCTCAAGCTCCTCCTTGCGTATGCTTTTCTTGTGGCATTTTCTTGCTCGTTGGCTGTGACAGGCGTAGTAATACCATTTGCGACCGCTTTTGCCTGTACCACTCATTCCGTGCATTGTATCGCCACACTCACCACAGAACAGCTTTCCTGTCAGCATATAGTCAACATCGGACAATGTCTGAGAATTTGATCTTTGCGGTGCTTTTACTCTTTTTTCGGCAGCCTCAAAAAGCTCTTTGGATACAATAGGCGGTATGCAATTAAGCTCAATATCCTCATAACGGTAGATGCCAATGTACTTTTCGTTCTTGATAAGACTGCGGAGCGAGGTCTTTCCCCAAGTGTAGGGCTTATATCTTTTCTTGATACCTCGGCGGTTAAGATCCTCTGTAATGTGGGTAACAGGTTCTCCCTTTGCGTATCGTTCAAACACCTCACGGACAATAGGCGCCCTTTCCACGTCAATGATGTAGTGCTTATTTTCGTCAAGAAGCAATCCAAACGGAACAGAGCCTGCGACGTGCTTTCCTTCAAGAGCACTGTCATACATACCTCTGCGTACATTCTGTGCGAGATTGGCACTGTACCATTCCGCCATACCCTCAAGAACGCTCTCCATAAGTATTCCTTCAGGTCCGTCAGGAATATGCTCCTTTGCATAGCGTATCTTAATGCCCGACTTTTTCAGACGCTGCTTGATAGTTGCGCTATCATATCGGTTTCGGGATAATCTGTCCATCTTCCAAGTGATAACAACATCAAACAGCTTCTTGTCGCCGTCGCGAAGCATCTGCTGAAATTCGGGGCGCTTTTCGGTAGTTCTGCCGCTGATTCCTTTGTCAATATACTCCTTGACTACAACACAGTTCAATTCTTTTGCCAGCCGCCTGCAATCACGCAGCTGTCCTACTATGCTTTCGTCACGCTGATCGGGACCGTCGCTGTATCGTGCATATATTACGGCTCTTTGAACTTCATTTTCATTATTTTCGTTCTTTTTCTTTCGTCCCATTTTTATCGCCTCATTTCTCTTTGTAAAGGACTGTCTTGTGTAGCTTTGTTTCAGGGGTTGTTTCTGGTAGATCAAGGATCTTGTCGATTATCGGCTGAATATCCCTGAATGTCCGATATGCAAGAATAAGCTGTCTTTCCTTTTCAGTGATAATAAATGCATCATCGAATTGGGTATACTTATTCACCTGTTTCTGATCCCAGTTCAGTATTGCTTCAATATCAATGCCAAGACCGTTAGCGATCTTCTGAATATCACGAGGAAAGAAGTCGATGGAGCCATCCTCTATTGCTTTTATCTTTTTGATAGGACAACCGCCACGCTTGGAGACCTCCTGTATGGTAAGCCTTAGCTGATTTCTCAAAGAGAATATCCTCTTGCCGATAGCTGCGTCCATCTGTGCGCCTGGCTCGTCCTCAAGTGTTGATTCGCTTGACAGAGCCTTTTCTGAGTCGTGATTGTTTAATAGCACTCGACCTTGCGGATCATTTGTGTAACCCATAAGCCATTCTTCGGTAACTCCGAAATAATCAGCAAGCTGCTTTACACGCTCTATTTTCGGCTCGTACAAACCTGAAAGATATTGGCTAATTGCTGAACGAGGGATATTCAGATCGTTTACTATATCGATCTGCTTTTTGTTATTTAACTTCATAACCTCGGAAAGTCTTTTACTGAATATCTTACAAAACATTCTACCAACTCCTTATATATGTATTATATACCTTTGTTGTCAGAATTTCAAGGTGCTTAAACAATAAAATTCAGTTTTCGCTGAATTTACACATTTATTACACCTACTTGACATATAGGAGAAGTATCATATATATGAAACTTTCATAGCGTTATCTTCGTTTGTCAATTCGGAGGTGCTATCTTGAATTGCAGCATTGATATCGCATCAATTAAGAAGCACGAGGCTGATGAGCTTGCCAAGGAGCTGCTTGCAAGAGTAAACGAGTTTTACAGCAAGCCCGAAAACAAGAAGAAATTCCTTGAATGGAATAACGATCAAGGCAAGAAAGGCAAAAATGCCAAGTGATTCTCTGGGTGCAGCGTCAAAAACTGCACCCATTTTAGTTGTATTTATGAGAAGGAAGTGAGCTTCAATTAACACCACATTTTCAAAAAGAGAACCACCTGCAACGCCTTTGGCGGTGCGGTGTTAGGTAGTATGGCTTCACCATACTATTCCTGCTTACTTACTATACGGACGGGAACAGGCATATAGAATTATAGGTTTATAGATAATCGCTGTATTCTATATGCATAGAAATCTATATATGGAGGTTTATATGGAATTACAACAGATAAAACAGTTCAGAGAAATTGCAAGAACAGAGAATATTTCAAAGGCAGCAGAAACGCTAGGTCTTACACAAGCTACATTAAGTCAGAACCTGAAGCGTCTTGAAGATGAGCTTGGAGTGCAGCTTTTCGAGCGTGTTGGAAAAAAACTCGTTATAAACAAGGCAGGAGAGATAATGTATTTACATTGTGATGAGATATGCACCAGCCTTGATAAAATAACAATGAAGTTAGCAGAATTCAAGGGCGAGGAGAAAAAAGAGATTACAATAGCCTTTGAGGATTTGACGGAGCAAATTCCTGAAATCCTGAACAGGTTGAATGAGCAGCTTCCCGAAATACAGGTGCGTATTGCATCATCTAATGAAAAGAAATGGGACATAAAGCTATTCAGCAGCGTTAGCAACCAGGGTATGCAGGCTCGGCACTGGTCGTTTTCAGAGCCGATGGGAGTGGTTATTCACAAGGATAATCCGTTGGCAAAGCTAGCGAAAATGTGCAAGAGAGATCTGATGGATTCTTCTTTCATCAATTATGTTCCTTACGAGAACATTGTGCAGTATTATTGTAGCAGGGAAGATTATTGTCCTAACACCATAATCTCTGTTGACACAAAATCCGTAATGATTGATTTGATGAAAAGAAATATGGGTGTAGCTTTCCTACCGCAGAATAGCTGGCAGCAATATTGGGGTGACGAGCTGGTTTTCAAGACCGTGACTGATCTGCCAATGGAGCGTGAGCTGTATCTTTCTGCCCGTAATACTTGGTGCAGAAACGATGAAGAGTTCAAGTGTCTTGAGGTATTGCAGGATTATTTTGATGAAGTGCTTTGGGGATAGGCATATAGAATACCGAATATATAGAATGCCGCATTAGATGATATAGCCTGTCATCTATATGCGGCATTTGCTGTTTATTATGAACAGGCAGGAATAGTGTTGTGAACAACACTACCTAACATTGCACCGCCAAAGGCGTTGCTGGGTATGAATTATGATAGCCAAGTGTGAAGCACTGTTTGCAGACGCTCGTCTTGAAATCCTATGAAAAATATGATATACTGTTAGAAAATCGGAGGTGATATAATGCCGCTGACAATAGCAATATGTGACGACAATGAAAATCAGATAAAAGAACTCCGCCGTCTGCTTGATGAATGGTCAGCGGATAAGCCTTTTGCTCTGACCATAGACGAATACATAAGCGCAGAGAGTTTTCTTTTCAACTATCCCGACAAGACCTGTGACTTGCTCTTGCTTGATATTGAAATGAAAAAGCTAAACGGTATGGAATTGGCAAAGAGGCTGCGCTCTGATGGTGATATGCTCCCTATCGTATTCATAACAGGCTATTCTGATTATATGAATGATGGCTACGAGGTTGAGGCTTTGCACTATCTTCTGAAGCCAGTGGACAGGCAAAAGCTGTTTGCGGTTCTTGACCGTTACATAAAGCGTCACACTCCCGAAAATGAAATTACGATCAAATGCGAGGATAAGACACTACACCTCTCACCCGATATGATAATGTACTGTGAGGCTGTTGGCAAGAAAACACATATCCACACTAAAGAGCAGGTTCTGATATGCGAAACAGGTATCGGCAATTTTTGTAGTAACCTCGGTACGGATTTTATTTCTTGTCACCGTTCTTATGTTGTAAATCTGCGGTATGTAAGGAGTATCGGAAAGACGGATATCGTGCTTGATAATGGTGAGAGTATTCCGCTTTCAAGGCGACTTTATAAAGAGGTAAATGAAAAGTTTATCAACTTTTATGCGAGGTAATTATGTGGAACGAGATTAAAAATGAAAATGATATTGAAAGTATAATGAACGAGTATGGTGGTTTTCACGATAGCTGTATTGTATCTGTCAATTATCATAGCGGAGCATATGTTGATGATAATGGTGGTATGGCAAATGGCGAATTGCTTGCGCATAGTGTTGAAATGGTACTACATAGTCAGTGGAACAACCCGATTGAATTGCACTTTATAGGTGTAAGGAAATGCAGTATTGTTGGCTGGCAGGATAATTATTTCTGTGATATTTTTGGCGCATATCTTAGCTTTCATACTGATTTATTGGGCAAGACTCGTGATGATAAACTTATTGTATGGGCAGACTATGAAAACTTTAATCCTACAAATTATATAGAAGAAAAGCTGATTTCACCTAACGCTGCAAACTGCACATATATAATTGCTGAAAAGCTGCTTTGGAGAATAATAACGGAGGACTAATATGAAAATAGCAATCATAATAGGTGCGGTGATCTTATTTTCAGCACTCTGCGTTATAGGATTCTTCGTGATTCGCCGCACCCTCTACAATATGATAGACCGCCGCATTGAACGCTTTCAGAGTGAGCTTATCGAAAAGCAGGTGCGTGAAATACAGAATATGTATCGTCAGGTTCGTGGTTGGCGACACGATTACCGCAATCACATCAACAATATGAAAATACAGCTTTCACAAGAGAATTATGACGGTCTTTCTGACTACCTTAACGAACTTGCCGATGACCTCGACACCGTTGATACCGTAATTAAAACGGGTAATGTTATGGCTGACGCAATACTAAACAGCAAGCTGAATGTTGCGGAGAAGATGAATGT